>NZ_JBHJTL010000001.1:0-262852 GCF_042264065.1 Streptomyces sp. NPDC056222
CTTCCCCGCGGGCGGCTTCGTTCTGTGACGGCGTTGTGAGCGCCCCGCCGTCACCCCTTCGTGGCTCCCTGCTCGGTCGACTCCTGCCGGCTGTTCGACCAGGCGGCCCAGAGGGACGCGTAGCGGCCGCCGGCCGCCACCAGCTCCTCGTGGGTGCCGGTCTCGACCACCCGGCCGTCGTCCAGGACGACCACGCGGTCCGCGGTGGCCGCCTGGGGGAGCCGATGGGCCACCACCAGGCCCGTACGGCCCTCCAGCGCCTGCAGCGCGGCGGTCTCCAGGACCCGGGCGCCCGCGCTGCCCGCGTCGGCGGTGGCCTCGTCGAGGATGGCGATCGGAGGGTCGGCGAGCACAAGGCGGGCCAGGGCCAGATGCTGGGCCTGGCTCACCGTGAGCTGGTGCCCGCCCTCGCCCACGACGGTGGCGAGGCCGTCGGGGAGCGCCTCGGCCCACTCCAGGGCCCCGACCCGGTCCAGCGCCGCACGCAGATCGTCGTCGGTGGCCTCGGGCCGTGCCAGCCGCAGGTCCTCCGCGAGCGGGCCGGCGAACACATGGACCTCCTGGCTGATCAGCGTCACCGCACGCCGTACGCCCTCGGCACCCAGCTCCCGCGTGTCCACCCCGCCCAGCGAGATCTGCCCGCCGTCCGGCTCGTGGACACCGGCCACGAGCTTGGCCAGGGTGGTCTTGCCCGCCCCGCTCGCGCCCACGAGCGCGACGCGCTCTCCGCTGCGCACCTCCAGGTCGACGTCGCGGAGCACCACGTGTCCGGGGACGTAGGAGTGGCTGAGGGCGCTGACCTTGACCGAGCCGTCCACCGGCGTGCCGGGCCGTTGTGGCGCGCTCTCCGCCGGGAGGTTCGACACCCCGACGAGGCGGGCGAAGCTGGCGCCCGCGGACTGCGCGTCGTCGAGGAGGAACAGGGCGGCGTTGACCGGGTTGAAGAGGCTGTGGAAGTACAGCGCGGCGGCCGTCGCCGTACCGATGCTCACCGAGCGGTTGTCCACGAGCACGAATCCGGTGCCCAGGACCGCCGCCAGTCCGATGAACTCCGCCAGGTTCAGCCGCGAGAAGAACCCGGTGACGATGTGGATGCCGCGCAGCGCGAGATCGCGCGCCGCCCGCGACCGCTCGTCGAGGAGACCGGTGTGGCTGTCGCTCAGCCGGAAGGCCCGCACGGTCCGCACCCCTCCGACACTGTCGAGCAGCTGGTGCTGCAACGCACCGGTGGCGACGCGGTGTTCGGCGTAGACGGGCGCGGCGCGCCGCAGGTACCAGCGTACGGAGAGCACCTGCACCGGCATGGCCAGCAGCGCGGCCGGCAGGAACCGCCAGTCGAGGACGGCGAGACCGACGAGGGTCAGGACGATGGTGAGGGCGGAGCGGGAGAACTCGGGCAGCGCCTGGCGCACCGACTTCGCGATCACGGAGACGTCGCTGGTGACGCGGGAGACAAGGTCGCCCGAGCCGGCTGCCTCGACCCGTTCGAGCGGCAGCCGCAACGCCCGTTCGATGAACCGCTCCCGCAGCGTCGCGAGCACGGTCTCGCCGAGACGCGCGACGAGCGCGCTGCCGAGCGCGGTGGCCGCGCCGCGCGTCAGGGCGACCACGATCAGCAGGACCAGCGGGACCGTCAGCGCCTGCGCCCCCTGCTTCTCCACGACCAGGTCGACGATGTGGCCGAGCAGGGGGGCCGTGAGCAGGCCGATGCCGGTTCCCGCGACAAGGACGGTGAACGCGACCACCGCGAGGACGCCGTGTCCGCGCAGCATCGTGCGGAGCGCGGCGAGGCTCTCGGCACCGGTTGCGGTGGGCAGGAGTGCGCGCTCGGTGCCGGGTGCGGTCATGGCCTCTTCCGCCTCTGTCTCTCTCGCGGGTGGTTCGTCCTGTCGTCGCGCGTTGGAGCCGGGCCCGTCCGTCGCTTCGTCCGTCGTGTCGCGGGCCGTGGTGTGTCCGGACGTCATGCGAGGACCACCGCCCGGTACGTCGCGTCGGCGGCGGCCAGTTCGGCGTGCCGGCCCTCGGCCGTCACGGCGCCGTCGTCGAGGACCACCACGCGGTCGGCGACCGCGAGGAGCGCCGGGCTGGTCGTGACGAGGACCGTGGTGCGGCCCTTGCGGACTTCGCGCAGGCGGGAGGCGATACGGGACTCGGTCACCGTGTCCACGGCGGTGGTCGGGTCGTGCAGCACCAGGACGCGCCGGTCGGCGGCGAGCGCCCGGGCGAGCGCCACGCGCTGTCGCTGTCCGCCGGAGAGGGAGCGACCGCGCTCGGCGAGCACCGTGTCCTCACCCTCGGGCAGCAGCCGCGCGACCTCGTCGGCGGCCGACGCCCGCAGCGCATCCTCGACCGCGGTCGTCCCGGATCCGGCGCGTACGTTGTCCAGGAGACTGCTCTCGAACAGGTCGGCGTCGTGGTGGGCGACCAGGATGTGGCGGCGCAGGGCGTCGGGGTCGAGGTCGGTCAGCGGCACGCCGTCGAGCGCGACGACTCCGTCGACGGGGTCGGTCTCCCGGGACAGGCAGCGCAGCAGATCGCCGGCGGCGGCCGGGTCCCGGGTGACGATGCCCGTCACGCTGCCGGGGTGGATGTCGAGGTCCAACGAGCGCAGGGTGCCCAGCGAGACGCCCCGCAGGGTGAGGAGCCCCGCCGCTTCGGCGGGCGTCTCCTCTCCGCCTTCCACGGCGGCGGGCGAGGCCAGCACCTCCGCGATCCGGCGGGCGGACGCGCGGCCCTGGGCGAACTCGGCGTTGACGTAGGTCAGAAGCTGGAAGGGACCCAGCAGGAACTGCGCGAGCCCGACCGCGGCCACCAGGTCGCCGACGCTGATGGAGCCCCGCATCGCGAGATAGGCGCCCACCAGTCCGATGAGCGCGATGAAGACCCCGGTCAGGGCGAGAACGGCGCCTTCGTGGCCGGCTCGGCTCCGGGCCGCCCGCAGCGCCGCGGCCAGAGAGTCCTGGCTGGTCTCGCGGTAGCGGTCCACGGCGGCGGACTCGGCGCCCATGCCCTTGAGCACGCGCAGGCCGGTGACCAGGTCGGCGGCGACTCCGGAGGCATGCGCCGCACGCTCCTGCTCGGCCTCGCTGCGTCGCTCGAGCGGGAGGCTGATGCGGTGTCCGAGCCAGAGCAGCGGCGGGATGCCGAGCAGGACGAGCAGGCCGAGGGGGACGGAGATCCGCAGGAGCGCGATCGCACTGACCGCGAGGGCGGCGAGGGCGGCGAGCCCGTAGGTGAGGACGGTCGCCACCGACCCCACGCGGCGGGCGTCGTTGGTGGCGATGCTGGTGAGCGCGCCCGGCAGCCGGTTGGCGTCGGCGCCGCCCCGGGGGTCGAGCACCCGTGTGGTGAGCCGGAGCCGCAGTCGGTGCGCGGCGTGCTCGCCGGCGCCCTCGGTGATCCGGGCACTGGTGCGGTAGCACGTGGACAGGACGAGGAAGAGCCCCGCGAGGACCAGGAGCCAACGCAGCAGTGTGCCGGAGGATCCGGTCGACACCGCGGTGTCGATGATGACGCCGATGACGACAGGGACGAGCGCCTCGCACACCTGGTGGGTCATGCCCAGCAGGGAGGCCGCGACGACCCGGCGGCGTTCCCCTCTGATCGCCTCGCGGAGGACGTGTCCTCCCGTCGGCCCTTCGGCTGACATACGGCTCTCCTCCGTGAACATGGGGAATAGTTAGGTAAGGCTATACTAAGTAGATCCTTTGGGGGAGGGCCCCGGGCCCCATTGTCGACCCGACCTCACCGGTCAAGGTCGCGGCCGGGATGGAGAGTTGTCCGACTCGTCGCCGAGTGCCGCACGTTGACCGCCCTGCCGCATTCACTTAGCCTTACCTAAGTTCCGTCGATCCGTCGCAGTTGCATCCTCGTCGGAACGGCCCATGTCGTGCGGTACACCTGAGTTGACACCAGGGGAGTCGTCGTTGTCGGTGGAAGCCCGGGCGGTGTCCGAAGAGCAGGCGGCCCCTGCGGCCCTCCCTCGAACCGGCAGAGGCGCGACCGCCCTCCGGGGTACGGGGCTCCTCGTACTGCTCGGTGCCCTTGTGGTGGTCGCGCTGCTCAGTGTCTGGGTGGGCACCCGAGGCATCCCGTTCACCGCGACGTGGAGCGTGCTGTGGAATCCGGACGGTTCGGAGACCTCGATCATCATCCATGACTACCGCATCCCCAGGACCCTCCTCGGACTGCTCGTCGGCATGGCACTCGGCCTGTCCGGGGCACTGATGCAGGCCTTGACACGCAATCCGCTCGCCGACCCCGGCATGCTCGGCATCAGCCTGGGCGCCTCCGCCGGCGTCGTCGTGGCCATCGCGTTCCTCGGCGTCGGATCCGTCCTCGGGTACGTGTGGTTCGCCTTCCTCGGCACGGCCGTGGCGTCGGTCGCCGTCTACCTGCTGGGTTCCTCCGGGCGGAAACTGGCCACACCCGAACGCCTGGTCGTCGCGGGCGCGGCGGTCACCGCCGTGCTCTACGCCTTCAACTGGGCGGTACTGCTGCTCAATCCGCGCGCCTTCGACCAGTTCCGCTTCTGGACGGTGGGATCACTGTCGGGCCGCTACTTCGATGTCGTGTGGGTCATCCTGCCGTTCGTCGCCGTGGGCCTGCTGATCGCCCTCGTACTCGCCCCGGCACTCAACGCCCTCGCGATGGGCGACCAGGTCGGCCGGGCCCTGGGGCTGAACGTCGGCCGTACCCGTGCCCTCGGCGCCGTCGCGGTCATGCTGCTGTGCGGCGCCGCCACCGCCGCGGCGGGGCCGATCGGCTTCGTCGGGCTCGCGGTCCCGCACGTCGCCCGGTTCGTCGTCGGCCCCGACCAGCGCTGGGTGCTCACGTACTCGATGCTGCTCGCACCCGTCATGTTGATCGGCGCGGACGTCCTCGGCCGCGTGCTCGGTGCGCCGGGCGAGCTCCAGGTCGGGATCGTCACCGCGGTCCTCGGCGCGCCGCTGTTCATCGCGCTGTGCCGCCGACGGAAGCTGGTGATGCTGTGAGCCCCGTAAGTCCCGTACGGGAGACCGACGCCTCCGGCGCCACGACCACGCGCGAGGCGCGCGTGATCAGCGGTCTGGTCCTGCGCACCCGGAAGGGCGGTCTGTCCGTCCGCGTCCAGGGCCGGACCTTGGCCGTCACGACGGCCATGGTCGCCCTGCTCATGGTCGGAATGGTCGTCACGCTGACGAGCGGCGACTACGAACTGAGCGTCGGCGAAGTGCTCCAGGCCGTGGTGGGCAACGGCTCGGGTGGCGCGGACTTCATCGTCAACACCCTGCGCATGCCACGCCTGCTGACCGCGATGTGCGTCGGCGCGGCGCTCGCCGTCAGCGGGGCGATCCTGCAGAGCCTCACCGGCAACGCCCTGGGCAGCCCGGACATCATCGGCTTCACCAACGGCTCGGCCGTCGGGGCGCTCGTGGTCATCATCGTGCTGCACGGCAGCATGACCCAGATCGCCGTCGGCGCACTGATCGGTGGACTGGCCACCGCCGTCGTCATGTATCTCCTCATGCTGGGCAGGGGCCTGCAGGGCTTCCGGCTGGTGGTCGTCGGCATCGGCGTCAGCGCCCTGCTCCTCGCCGTCAACTCGTACCTGATCACCCGGGCGACCTGGCAGGAGGCCCTGGAGGCCCAGGCCTGGCTGATCGGCAGTCTGAGCAACCGGGGCTGGCCGCACGCCAACGCCATACTCGTCGCCGTCGCCGTACTGCTCCCGCTCGCCCTCGCCCTCTCGCGTCGCCTCTCGATGGTGGAGATGGGCGACACCACGGCCATGGCGCTCGGTGTGGGCGTGGCCCGCACGCGCACGGCGTTGCTGGTCATCAGCGTGGCTCTGGCCGCCTTCGCCACCGCCGTGACCGGCCCCATCTGGTTCATCGCCCTGGCGGCGCCCCAACTCGCCCGAAAGCTGACGGGTGCGTCCGGGCCCGCGCTGCTGCCCGCCGCGCTCATGGGCGCCCTGCTGCTGACCGCGAGCGATCTCCTCGCGCAGCGCCTCTTCGCCCCCGCACTCCTCCCGGTCGGTACGGCGACCGGCATCATCGGCGGGCTGTATCTCATCTGGCTGTTGGTCACCGAGTCCCGAAAGAGCCGCGTATGACGGGCATGACGCACACGATCGACACGACCGGTACGCCCGGGGCGGAGCGTCACGCTCCTCGCCTGCGGGCGGAGGACCTGACGCTCTCCTACGACCAGCGCGTCGTGGCCACCGGTCTCGGAGTCGACATCCCGGACCGCTCCTTCACGGTGATCATCGGGCCGAACGCCTGCGGCAAGTCGACCCTGCTCACCGCGCTCGCGCGGATGCTCAAGCCCCGAGCCGGGCAGGTCTACCTCGACGGCGCCGCCATCGCCTCGTACCGCTCCCGTGAAGTCGCCCGCAGACTCGGCCTGCTCCCGCAGGCCTCCACGGCGCCCGGCGGAATCACGGTCGGCGACCTCGTGGCCCGTGGACGCTATCCCCACCAGCGGATGCTGAAGCAGTGGTCCGCCGAGGACGAGGCGGCCGTGGTCGAGGCAATGCGGCAGACCGGCGTCCTCGACCTCGCCGACCGGCCCGTCGACGACCTCTCCGGCGGCCAGCGCCAGCGCGTATGGCTGTCGATGGTGCTCGCCCAGCAGACGTCCATCCTGCTCCTCGACGAACCGACGACCTTCCTCGACATCGCCCACCAGGTCGAAGTCCTCGACCTGTGCGCGGAGTTGCACGCACGCAAGGGCCACACCATCGTCGCGGTCCTGCACGACCTGAACCAGGCCTGCCGCTACGCCACCCACCTCATCGTCATGAAGCCCGGCGGCACGGTCGCCGCCGAAGGCCACCCCGCGAGCGTCATGACGGCCGAGCTCGTCCAGGACGTCTTCGGACTCCCGTGCCGGATCATCGAGGACCCGGAGACGGGAACGCCACTGATGGTGCCGGCCGCGCCGAGACGGTACGAGCCGTCCGAGCCGGTCGCCGGCGCCGCCGACGCGATGACGGTTGCCGAATCCTCCTAACCCAGGGACGGACCTCTCATGCTCTGCACGAGGCTGACCAACGCACACATCATCACCATGGACCCGGACCGTCCCGTCGCCCACGACCTGGGCATCTGGCGGGGCCGGATCGTGGGCCTGGACGAGGCCGTCACCTCGCTCCCGGCACGCGAGGTGATCGACCTCCAGGGTGCCACCGTGCTGCCCGGGTTCATCGACAGCCATGTGCACCTGGCCTGGACGGGGTTGAAGGCGAGCACGCCGAGCGTCGCACCCTGCGAACGCGTCGAGGACGTGCTGGCGGTCGTCGACGAGGCCGCCTCCCGGAAGGCCTCGCCCGGCGCATGGGTGGACATCGCCGGGTACGACCAGCGGTCCCTGGGCCGCCATCTGACCGCGAGGGAACTGGACCGGGTCAGCCACGGTCGCAAGGTGTTCGTCATGCACGACTCCGGACACGCCTGCGTGGTCAACAGCGCCGTCCTGGACATGCTTCCGGCCGACATCCCCCACCAGGACGGCTTCCTGGCGGAGAGCGCCATGACCGCGGCACGGCGGCTGCGCCTCCCGTACGCGCAGACCGAACTCGCCGACGCGATCGAGCACGCCGCCCGAGTCTGTCTCTCCGAAGGCGTGACCGCCTGCGCGGAGGCCGGCATCGGAGGGGGCCTGCTGGGCCACAGCCCCGTCGAGCTCGGCGCCTACCAGCTGCTGCGCGACCAGGGCCGACTGCCCTTGAGAGTCCAGCTCATGGCGGCCGGTGACACCTTGAGGCCGCTCGGCGCCCACGCGGACGACGGCATCCCGCGCGCCCTGGACCTCGGGGTGCGCACCGGCTTCGGCGACGACTGGCTCTCCCTCGGCGCCCTGAAGATCTACACCGACGGCGGCATGATGGCGCGCACCGCCGCCCTCACCTCCCCGTACGAAGGCACGTCCCGGACAGGCCAGTTGCAGGACGACCCCGACCGTCTGGCCGACCTGATCGTCGACGGACACCTCGCCGGCTGGCAGCTGGCCGTCCACGCCATCGGCGACCGGGCGGCCGACCTCGCCCTTGACGCACTGGAGCGGGCGCAGCGCCTCCGTCCCCGTCCGGAAGCCCGCCATCGCATCGAACACGCCGGCCTGATCCGCCCCGACCAGCTCCCACGCATGGCCCGCCTCGGAATCAGCGCCGTGATCCAGCCCAACTTCCTGCGCTACTTCGGCGACGACTACGCGACGATCATGGGCGAGGAGCGAGCGGCCTGGATGTACCGCGGTCGCGCGTTCCTCGACCACGGCGTCACCCTCGTCGCCAGCTCCGACCGGCCCGTCACGGACGGTGCGCCGCTGCGCGCCATCCAGTTCATGGTGGAACGCGCCTCCACCTCCGGCCGCATCATCGGTCCCGACGAGACCGTCACCGTCGACGAGGCCGTCCGCGCCTACACCGTCGCCGGCGCCTACGCCTCGCACTGGAACGACACCGCCGGCACCCTCACCCCGGGCAAGCGCGCCGACTTCGTGGTCCTGGGCGACGACCCGCACCGCGTGGATCCGTCGAGGATCGGGGACATCGAGGTCGTGTCGACGTTCGTGGACGGCCGGAACGCGACGGACGGCTGGAAGGCGTGAGCACACGGCCCGCGGGCGACCGATGCCGCCGGAGCAGGTGTCCGTAGGGCCTGCTCTAATGCCCTGTACGCGCCCGACCCTGGGCGCATACAGGGGGGAACGCTCATGCGACACGGACTTCGCGCTGCCATCGGAGCGGCGGTACTGCTGCTCACGGTCTCGACGGGCTGCTCGGGCGGCGACGGCAGCCCCGCCGCGCCGACCGCCTTCGGCAGCTCGGCCTCGACCGCCGCGCCGTCTCCGTCGCCTCCGGACCTGACCGAGGTGATCGACCGCACGCGTACCGAACTGATCGCTGCGGTGGGCACGGGAGCCGACGCCCCCGGCCGGCAGGGGCTGATGCTGGTGGAGGCGTGGCCGGACGGCGCCGCCTACGCCTGGGAGACCCGCGACCAGCGCCTGTGCTCGGCCACGGTCGGCGCGATCGCGGTCCGGGTACGGAACTGCGCCCACCGCCCCCTGGACCCGCCCGTCCGGTCCCCCAGGGGAGTTCAGGGGGTCTTCACCCTCTTCACCGATGGCTGGGTACAACTCTTCGCCGCGGACCACCAGGAGGTGACCTCCGCGACCTGCGGCGATACGCCCGTGGAAGTACGCCGGGTCGGCACGGTCGCGAGCGGGGCACGGACGCTGTACGCGGTGTGGTTCCCGGACTACACGAAGGGCAGCATCGCCCTGTCACTGAGCCACGACGGCGCGACATCCGAGGCCCCGTTCGAGCTCGGCGAAGCCGGGGACCACGCCTGCGTACCGACCTCCTGAGCACCGCACGCCGGCCGGGCCCGTCACCGAGCCGTCCCGGACGCAACGCCGGAGCGCGAAATCCCGTGCGACACAACGACGTTCATGCAACTCGCACGGGTGTACGTGTAGCGTGAACGGCACTCCGCAGTTGCTGATGCATGTGCAAAGGGGGGGGGACATGTCATTCGAAGAGGAGTGGGCGCAGCTCAGGACCGAAGCCGCCCGCAAGCAGGACGCGTCCATGCAGCTCGCCTCCGCAGGAGGTGGGCCCACGAGGCCGCCCAGCCTGATGGATATGGATCTGGGCCTGACGGACGGCCCGATACGGACCAAGGCATCCGGCATTCGCACCGCGAACTCCGATGCCAAGGACAAGTCCAAGCTCGATGACGCGGAAGCGGTGGGGAAGCTCCACTCGGGATGGGTCGCCGGTCCCGCGAGCAACGACTGTGTGACCGCCTGGCAGAACCGGCTGCACGAACTCGGCGACCTCGTCGAGGACGCTGCCGCCGCCCTGACCACGGCGATGGACAAGCAGATCAGCGACGACGGCTCCACCGCCCAGCGACTCAGGGCGCAGGCCGACTGGCTGGAGGACGCCTGATGGTCTCCGTCAACGAACTCAGCAGCGCCAAGCCGGACAAGTGGCGGTCCGCCGCCGACGACGCGGTCGCAGCCGCGAAACAATGCGAAGGAATCGGGTCCTACGCCCGGGACGAGGTCGCGTCCACGCTCCGCCAGTGCTGGGTGGGTGACACCGGAACGGCCGCCCGCACCCGGTTCGTGAAGCACGCCGACGACTACGAGGCGGCGGCTCTGGCCCTCAGAGCCATGGCACGGGCCTACGACGACCTGGCCGACGACATCACCGACGCGCAACGGGACCTGACCAGCGCACTCGACTACGCCCGCACCCACGAGCTGAAGGTCGACGACAGCGGACGGGTCCAGCTGGCCAAGGCCGTCGCCGTGCCCGCGGGCAGCACCGAACACCTGGAACCGGTACGCCATGCCCAGGGCATCATCGACGACGCCCTGTCGAAGGCGACCCGCGCCGATACCGAGGCAGCACGCGCCCTGCGGACCGTCGAGGGCCTCACCGCCATCACCGACCCGAAGCTCGTCAAGGAAGCGCTCAACAGCGGCAGCCCGTTGAGCATCGCCCTGCGACTGTCGGGCGGCCTCGACGGGCTGCATCCGATCAACGTGTCGCCGGCCCAACTGGCGGCGGTGGAGCGCGCCGCCCGCGAGACCGGCATGAGCAAGCGGCTCCTCCTCGCCATCCTCTGGCAGGAGCAGCAGTGGTACCAGAACCACAACCCCAGCCTGCGCGGACCGCTCAGCTCCTTCGGCCGGTTCTTCGACTGGACTCTCCAGCAGACCATCAAGCCGGACAAGTCGCTCGGCATCACGCACATGAAGCTGGAGACCGCGAGGACGGTCATCGAGAACAACAGGGAACGCTTCACGCTCGCGGACGGCACATACCTGGGCGACCTCAACGACTCCCAACTCACCAAGTACATAGAAGAGAATCCGAACGAGGACGTCCGGCTGAGCGCCTACCACCTCAAGCAGCTCCAGGAGCAGCCCTACGGCGCCGACACCGACAAGCAGCTGTTCACCCTCTACGCCGCGGACACCCCGGACGTCCGGGAGAAGAACGAGCAGCACGGTGACGAATCCGGAGCCCGAGGCGGCGACATCAAGATCCGCGGCGAGAACTGGGACAAGATACAGCCCCATCTCGACGACGCGATGGCGTGGGAAGCGCTGACCGACGAAGAGCGGTCCCAGGCGATCAAGCAACTGGAATCGGACACTCCCGCAGGACACCATGTCTCCATCGAACCGATCTACGCGGCGGGCGGCCCCACCACAGGCACCGGCAGCGGTGAACCCGAGCCGGGCACACCGTCGCCGAGCCCCAACCCGCCACCGACACCGCCCGGGAACGACTGAACACATGAAGAAGATCACCCTCGCCCTCGCGGCCGTCGCGCTCACGGTCGGCCTGACCGCGTGCGGCCCGGCGGAGACCGGCGGAGGATCCCGCCCGAAGACGCCGATGCCCACCGGCGTCCCGACCGGGCCCGAGTACGCCACGGCGGACGCCGTGATGAAGGCGATGGGCACGGGTGGCCTCGAGTGCAAGCTGCTTCGCCGCGCCCAGGCCAACTTCGGCTCGGGACTCGACTGCATGGCCGAGGTCGACGGAGCGGAGGTGGAGAACGAGATCCATGTTCTCGATCCGGCGAGGTTCAGCCGCGACGACATCGGCGACTCCATCGCCGGCCGACGCCAACCCCCGTACAGCCACACCATCGTGGCCGCGGGCAACTGGTACGTCTGGGTCAGGAACCCGGACTACGCCCCCCAGGTCGCCAAGGCGTTGCAGGGCGTGGTCCTGAAGCCCCTGGGGGAGAGCAAGAGCTGAGAGACGTCCCTGCTGGTGGGCGGCCGCGCGGGTTCGCAGGTGCCGGCCCCCGCCGGCGGGTGGCGCACAGGACTCGCGGCCGTCATGTTCGCCTGAGTATCCGTACTCATGCGCCCGTCCGCGTGATTGGGCATGGTGGCGGGCATGACCCGACCCTCCATGGGATCCGACCGTACCGGCGACCACCCAGACAGGGGCGCCGACATCGGCGCAGGGTGCGGTCTGATGTTCCTTGAGCTGATGCTGCTCGTGGTGATCTTCGGGGGCGTGGGTGGTCTCGGGGTTGTCCCTGGACCCCGCGAACCCTGGCACGACCGATTCGCTGTGGGGCTACCTGCCCTGGGCCGGCGGGGTGGGTGTGCTCGCCTTCGTGGCGGCCGCTATCGCCGCGAAGACCAGGGCCGTGGTGACCGTGATCAGCCAGGGCATCATGGCAACGCTCGTCGCTCTCATCATCGTCGGCGGGGTGACGGGCCAGCAGCACGAGGACGAACGCAACCGGCCCGCCCCCGAACAGCCCGGCATCGTCGTGGGGTGCCGCAGCGGCGGCGACTACAGCGAGTGCGCCCACACCGGGGGATGAAGCCGCCGAAGGCAGTGGCCACGTGCCGGCGTCCCGGCACTGTCGGCTCAGCGTCCGTACGTGTCACGGCAGAGGCTGACGATGCCGGGTGAGACGACACCGTCGGCCTGGCGGCACAGCGATCGCATTCCCGGCGTCTGCTGGGGCGTGCGCTTCGGTGTCGACTTGCGTTGCTTCTTCGGCGCGGGTGCGGCGGGCTTCACGGGCTTGCGGTGCGTCGTCTTCCTCCGCTGAGGCTGGTCGGGATGGACCGGGCGCCGGGGCGGCGTGCTCCGGTGCTGCTGCTTGTCGGGTTCGGTGGACTCGAGAGCCTCACGTGGCGCGGCCTGCCGGGGCGCGGGCCACTCCGCCACCGGAGCCGGAGGGCGTACGGCGGCGGGTGCGAGGTCGGCAGGTCGTGCCGGAGGCGCCGGGGGCGGGGTCCGGGGGAGGGAGATACATCCGGTGGTGATCAGGAGCGCGGCCAGGAGAAGCGGTGCGGCGGTGTGGCGAGGGTGCATGTGCCCACGCTGCCCGACCTGGCGCTGTTCGTGTACGACGCCGGGCATCGGTCCACCGTGACGAGTGAACGCAGGACCCGTCGGCGCACCGCAGATGGACACCGCCCTCCGGCCGACCTACAACATGACGTGCTTGACCTGCGTGTAGTCCAGGAGTCCGGACATGGAGAGGTCACTGCCGTAGCCGGAGTGTTTGACTCCGCCATGGGGCATCTCGGAGACCGTCGTGCCGTGGGTGTTGACCCAGACGATCCCGGTGTGGAGCGCGCGCGTCGCGCGCATCGCGCGGTCGTGGTCCCTGGTCCAGACGCTCGCGGCGAGGCCGAAGCGGACGTCGTCCGCGAGGTGGAGGGCCTCGGCCTCGTCGCTGAAGGGCTGGACGGTCACCACCGGGCCGAAGATCTCCTCCTGGACGATCTCGTCGTCCTGGCGCACACCGGCGACCACCGTGGGTTCGTGGAAGAAGCCGGGGCGTGGGACATGCCCGCCGCCGGTGACGACTTCGGCATGGGCCGGCACGCGGGCCAACAGGGCCTGGACCGCTGCCAGTTGCGACGCGCTGTTGAGCGGTCCCAGGTCCGTCCCGACGCGGAGTTCGCGCGTCGCCGCCACAAAGGCCGCCAGGAACGCGTCGTGGATCCGTTCATGCGCCAGGAACCGAGTCGGGGCGGTGCAGTCCTGGCCGGCGTTGTAGAACGCGACCGCGGCGAGGGCCGACGCCGTCGACTCGATGTCGACGTCGTCATGGACGATGACGGGCGCGTTGCCGCCCAGCTCCAGGTGGACCCGCTTGAGACCCGCCGCCGCGGCGGCCGCGATCTCCTGGCCCGCACGGACGCTGCCCGTGACCGCGATCAGGGCGACGGAGCGGTGGGCGGTGAGGGCCCGGCCCGTGTCACGGTCGCCGCAGACCACGTTGAGGACGCCCGGTGGCAGATGGGCCGCCGCGATCCGGGCCAGCAGCACGGAGGAGGACGGGGTGGTGTCCGCGGGCTTGAGGACGCTGGTGTTCCCGGCGGCGAGGGCAGGGGCGATCTTCCACGCCGCCATCATCAGCGGGTAGTTCCAGGGGGTGATCTGTGCGCAGACCCCGACAGGCTCGCGGCGCAGCAGTGACGTACGGCCCTCGGCGTACTCGGCCGCGGCGACGCCCGGCAGGTTCCGGGCCGCTCCGGCGAAGTAGCGGACGGTGTCGACGATCGCCGGCAGCTCCTCGGTCCGGAACTGCTCCGGAGGCTTCCCGGTGTCCCCGGACTCGGCGGCCGTCAGGGCGTCCGCGTGCGCCTCGATCGCGTCCGCCACGGCGAGCAGGGCGCGCTGCCGGGTGGCCGGAGTGGTCGTGGACCACTCCGTGTACGCGGCCGCCGCCGCGGCGCAGGCGGCGTCCGTGTCCGCCTGGCCGGAGCGCGGCGCGTGGCCGTGCACGCGCCCGGTGGAGGGGTCCACCAGCTCCATCGTCTCGCCGGAGACGGACGGGCGGTCCTCGCCCCCGATGTGGTTCTCCAGAGTGTCAGCCACGGCGCAGCGCCTCCTCGGCGGCGGCGCGTCCGGTGCGGACCGCGCCTTCCATGTAGCCGGCCACCCACTGGTCGGAGCCGCAGACGTAGAAGGGCGGTTCGTGTGTGCCGTGCCGGGGGCCGACGGCCATGACGTCCCCGGGCGTCCACTGGGTCACGTACCCCTGGGTCCACGGGTCGGTGCCCCACAGCCGCAGGAACGTGGCGAGCGGCCGGTGCGCCTCCTCGCCGTAGAGCCGGGCGACGTCGGCGAGGAGTTCGTCCGTGCGCAGTGGGCCGGGGATGCCGAGCAGGACGCCGTAGCGTTCCGGCGGGACCAGGGCCGAGAGTATGCCGTCGCTCTGCGGCCAGGTGCTGCCGAGGACCCCTTCGCATTCCGAGAGGCCGCTGAGACCGCGGTCGTGCCAGAAGGGTCGGGCGTAGGCGGCGGTGAACTTGGCGGCGAGGGCGTGGCGTTGGCGATGGAGCGAGGCGAGGCGCTCGTCGGTCACGCCGGTGACGGAGACCGAGCGGAGCGGACCGACGGGAAGGGCGCTGACGACGGCGCCCGCCGTGAGTGTCTCGCCACCCGCGAGGCGGACCGTGCAGCCACCGGGCCGGCGGACCGCCACAGCTTCGACGGGCGCACCCGTGCGTACCCGGCCCTCGAGCTCCGCCGCCATGCGCAGGGCGACCGTCGCCGATCCCTCGGCCACGCGCAGCCCCTCCCACGCCTCGTAGTCGTAGTGTCCGGGTCCGGGCACGGCCGCGTGCTTGCGCAGGGCGGCGAGCAGGGAGGTCCGTTCGTACGAGCCGTCGGCGAGGGCGAGTTGACCGATCTCCCAGAGACGTACGACCGCCGAAGTCGCGCCCTGCGCGCGCAGCCAGTCGCCGACCGACAGCCGGTCGAGAGCGGTGGCGTCCGGGTGGGCCCACGGGTCATCGGGGTCGACGCTGCCCGCGAGCGCCGAGAAGGCGGCGGTGACCTTCGCGTGGCAGGCGTCGTCCCCGGGACCGAACCAGTGGGGCGGGTCCCCGGCGGAGATCCCTTCCGGGGTGGCACGGACGAGGTCGCCGGGCTCGGCGACGTAACTGGGGACAAGGGTGAGGCCCAGCTCCCCGACGAGGCCGATGTAGGAGGTGTGCGCCCGCCCGACCACCTCGCCGCCGAGCTGGACGAGACGGCCGTCGGGCAGCGAGGCCTGTTCGACCCGGCCGCCGACGCGGTCGCGGGCCTCGACGACGAGGACGTCGGCTCCGCCCGCGGCGAGGTCGCGTGCGGCGGCGAGGCCGGCGAGCCCGGCGCCGAGCACGATGACGTCGTGGTTCATGGGGTGTTCTCCGATCGGTGCCAGGGGCGGGCGGGTCAGTCGAGGACCAGGCAGTGTTCGGGCTTCCACCCGATCTCGACCTGCTCACCGCCGCTCCAGCGGTCCTCCATACGGGAGCGGAAGGTGTTCTGCTCCAGTACGTGCACGGTGATGCCGGGGGCCAGTTCGATGAGATAGGTGGTGGTCGGGCCGGAGTAGACCGTCTCCCGTACGACGCCGGTGACCTTGGCCATGCCCGCTTCGAAGTCGGAGAGCCAGATCTTCTCGGGGCGGAGGGAGAGGCTGACCCGGCTGCCGTCGGCGACGCCGGTGCGCGTGCCGACCGGGAGGGCGGGGCCCTGGTCGAGTACGACCTCGCCGGAGCGGTAGGTGCCGGGGACGAGGTTGGAGGTGCCCAGGAAGGAGGCGGTGAAGCTGCTGGTGGGCCGCTCGTACACGTCCTCCGGCGTGCCGCACTGCTCGACACGTCCCTCGTTCATGACCGCGAGTCGGTCCGACATGGTCAGCGCCTCGTCCTGGTCGTGGGTGACGAACAGGAAGGTGATGCCGACCTCGCGCTGGATCTGCTTGAGCTCGACCTGCATCCGGCGGCGGAGCTTCAGGTCGAGGGCGGCCAACGGCTCGTCGAGCAGCAGGACCTGGGGACGGTTGACCAGGGCGCGGGCGAGGGCGACGCGCTGGCGCTGACCGCCGGAGAGCGTGGCCGGCTTGCGGTCGGCAAGATGTCCGAGCTGGACGAGATCGAGCATGTCGGTGACCCGCTGGCGGATCTCGGCGCGCGCGATGCGCTTGCGCTTGAGGCCGAAGGCCACGTTGTCCGCAAGCGAGAGGTGGTCGAAGAGGGCGTAGCTCTGGAAGACCGTGTTGACGTTGCGCTTGTTGGGCGGGAGGCCGGTCACGTCGTCGCCGCCGAGCAGAACGCTGCCCTCGGTGGGGTCGGCGAAGCCGCCGATCATGCGGAGCAGGGTCGTCTTGCCGCAGCCGGAGGGACCGAGGAGGGAGAAGAACTCGCCCTGGGCGATGTCGAGGCTGATGTCGCGGACGGCGTAGGCGTGTGCGGAGGTGCCGGGGGAGGCATGGGTGGCGGCGGGCGCGCCGGCGTACTGCTTGCTGACCCGGTCGAGCCGGACGGCGGGGTGCGGGTGCATGGAGGTCACTTCCCGGAGAGCAGGTCGAGGCCGCCGCGCCGGCCGAACAGGCGCGGGATGGCGAGCGCGAGGACGATGAGTCCGATGGAGCCGGCCAGCATGAGGGTGCCGACGGCGTTGATGGTCGGCTGGACGCCGAACCTGATCGCCGAGTAGATGCGGACCGACAGGGGCTGTGGGTCGACGCCGGTGGTGAAGTAGGCGAGGACGAAGTCGTCGAAGACGAGGGCGAAGATCAGGACCGCCGAGGCGAGGATGCTGGGGAGCAGCGCGGGCAGGGTGACGAGGCGCAGTGCCTGCCGGCGGGTGGCACCGAGGTCCATCGCCGCCTCCTCGATCTCCGGGTTGAGGGCGGCGATGCGCGAGCGCAGGATCACCGTCACGTAGGAGATGGAGAACGTGATCTCGGCGAGCATCACGGTCGTGGTCGACAAGGTGATGCCCAGGCCCTTGAACAGGAGCATCGCGGCGACGCCGGTGACGATCTCCGGGGTGATCAGCGGCACGAGCATGACCAGACCGGCGAAGGAGCCGAGCCGGCCTCGGCTGCGGACCAGACCGAGCGCCAGGGCCACGCCGAGGACCAGCGAGCCGGCCATGGCGACGAGGGAGACCTGCAGGCTCATGCCGAGCGAGTCGAGGAGCACGTCGTCGCGGAGGAACGCCCGGTACCAGCGCAGGCTGACGTCCTCGAAGACGGTGAGGGACTTCTGCGAGTTGAAGGAGAAGAGGACGACGACGCCGACGGGGAGGTAGAGGAGGGCGAAGAAGAGCGCGGTGACCGCGATGGCGAAGCGCGGCCGGCGTTCGGCTCCGCGGCGCGCCACGCGCTTTCGGCGGACGGGGGGAGGGGCGGACGGGGGCGTGTCAGGAAGCTCCGTAGGGAGTACGTCCGGCGGGTCCGGCTGCGGGTCCGACGGGGCGTTTGCCAGGTCGGGTGGTGGGTCCGCAGTGGTGTTCGCCGGGTCGGGCTGCGGGTCCGACGTGGTGTTCGCCGGGGGAACCGGTCGGGTCATCGGGCCGCCTCCGCCTCGTCCTTGCGGGTACGTCGCAGATAGCCGAGCATCCCGAGGAACAGGACCGCCATCAGCAGCATGGTCAGGGCCGACCCGAGCGGCCAGTTCTGGCCCTGGAAGAACTTGTCCTGGATCAGGTTGCCGATCATGATCTGGTCGGGACCTCCCATGAGTTGGGCGCTGACGAAGTCACCCATGGCGGGCAGGAAGACGAGGACGCATCCGGCCGCCGCGCCCTGCCGGGTGGCGGGGACGGTGACGAAGAGGAAGGTCCGCAGAGGACCTCCGTACAGATCGCGTCCGGCCTCGATGAGCGAGGTGTCCATGCGTTCCATGGCCGCGTACAGCGGGATGATCATGAAGACGATGAATCCGTAGACGAGTCCGGCGACGACGCCGACGCCGGTCTGCAGGATCCGTGTGCCGTCGTCGGCGACGCCGATCGCGCGCAGTGCCCTCAGCAGAGGCCCGTCGTCGGAGAGAACGACGGACCAGCCGTACATCCGTACCAGGTAGTTGGCGAAGAACGGCACGACGATCGCGGCGATCAGCAGGTTCTTGAAGCGTCCGCCGCTCATCGCGATGGCGTACGCGACCGGGTAGGCCACGGCCAGGCAGATGACACAGGTGATGAGCGCGTAGCCGAGGGAGCGCAGCAGGACGGTGCGGTACGCCGGGTCGGCCAGCGCGGCGAAGTTGGCGAAGTCGAGTCCGAACTGCGGGTTTCCGAGCGGGTCCGTGGTGCCGAAGGCGAGGGTGGCCACCAGGATCAGCGAGGCGACGAGAAAGGCCGTCATCCACAAGGTGCCCGGCAGCATCAGCCAGGTCCACAGCCGGTCCGGCCGTCGCCGTCGATTGCGCAGTTCCATGTCAGCCGGCCTTCACATCGGTCCAGGCGGCGTCGCGGGCCTTCTCGCCCTGCGCGGAGCCGTTGCGGTAGAACAGGTCGTCCTTGAGGTCGGACGTGGTCACCTGACACTGCGGGAAGGGCTCCACGAGCGCGGCGTACGTGTCCTCGCTGCCGCGGACCGGCATCGGGTAGCCGATGTACTCGATGTTCTTCTTCACGTTCTCCGGGCGGAGCATGTAGTCGATGAAGAGCATCGCGGTGCCGGGGTGCTGTGCGTCGGCGGGGATGGCGTAGCAGTCGGAGTTGACGGGTGCGCCCTCCCGGGCGACCTGGAAGCCGAAGACGGACGGGTCCTTCGCCTGGGCGAGCATGGCGGCCATGTCCCCGCTCCACGCCTGGGTCATGTCGGCGTTGCCGTTGAGGAGGTTGTTGTAACTGTCGCTGGAGAAGCCGCGCAGTCGGGGGCGGAGCGAGCGGAGGGTGTCGGTGACGATCTCGAGGTCGTCGGGGCTGTCGGTGGTGAGACGGAGGTGGTGCTTGAGCGCGCCGATGCCGAGCACCTCGTCGCGGTCGTCGAGGACGAAGACCTTGCCCTTGGCCTGGTCGTTCCACAGGTCGTCCCAGGAGCCGGTCAGATCGCCGAGCCGGTCCCTGCGCCAGCCGATGCCGGTCTTGTACATGGTGAAGGGGATCGTGTGTGCGGACAGCGGGTCGTACCAGGGGTTGGCGAAGTAGTCGTAGGTGCCGAACACCGCCTCGGCGTTCTTCAGCCGGGTGTGGTCGATCCGGCGCAGTCGGCCTCCCTGGGTGAGGCGCTCCGCCCACTTCGCGGTGGGGAAGACGATGTCGTAGCGGTTACCGGCGTTGAGCTTGGCGACCATGCCTTCCATCGAGTCGAAGTTCGACTGGACGACCTTGACGCCGTACTCCTTCTCGAAGCCAGCGAAGACGGCGGGGTCGACGAAGTCGGCCCAGTTGAAATAGACCAGGTCGCCGTCGACCTTGACGTCGATCGGCTTGTCCTCGGCCGCCTTTCCGGCCGGGTCGCCGGCGGACGAGAATCCGCAGCCGGCCGCCGTGAGGCCGAGGGCCGCGGCGCTTCCGGCGCGGAGCAGTGAACGTCGGGACAGGGAACGTGCCTCGGGGGACATCTGGGTCCTCTCCGTAGGGCCGCGGGGGGACGGCGGAGGAACGAACGGGACGTCGGGGCGCGGTGCGCGGGGACGCGGTGTGCGGGGGTGGGGTGACGCGGAGCGGGGTGCGCAGAGGTGGTCCGGTGCAGCGGGCCTCGGCCGGGTGGGTCGGGTGCAGCCGGGTGAGACGGGGGTAGCCCACCTGGGCCGCGGTGGCTCACCCGTCCGCTGCGTCGAGATCCGCCCGGATGCGCTCGGCGAACCAACCCACCGCCGACTCCCGTCGCGACAGCGGACCCGGCTCGAACCCGGGGGTGGAGAGACCCCGTTGGACGCGGGCGACCAGTTCGGCGTCCTCGTCGTTGGTGATCCAGCCGATGTGGATGTTGAGGCGCCGGGCGAGCCGGGTGCGCAGGCTCGTGCCGCGGCGGGTGTAGAACCCGCCTGGTACGGCCACCCGTTCCGTCGCTGTCGGGATCGCGGTCCAGGCCAGGACGTGGTCGGGGTAGAAGTCGATGAGGGTGTTGGGGTAGATCACCGCGTAACGCCAGACCCGACGGTCGGCCTCGCCGAGGCCGGGCATGGGTGCGGCGATGCGCTGGTAGAGGCGTTCGGCCCAGTTCGAGGACGGTTTGTCCCGCAGGGGCGAGGTGAAGAGCACGTACGACTCCTCGATCTCGCAGGTGTAGCCCTGGTAGTCGAGCAGTCGCATCAGGCCGGGGTGTGCGACCGGGACGTGGTACCCCTCCAGGTAGTTGTCGACCGCCACCTTCCAGTTGGCGTCCTGCACTTCGGCGCGGGCGAGGTCGTGGATCCGGTCGCGGCCGACCGGCACCAGATCGGCTCCGGCGTAGTGGCCGACCGCCTCGGCGAGTCCCGCGCACTGTTCTGCCAGCGGCACGGCGTCGAGGTCGAGGTTGACGAAGACGAAGCCGAGGAACGACTCGACGCGGGCGGGGAAGAGACCGAGTCGGGGCTTGTCGAGGCATGGGATCTGCCGCGCCTCCGGGGCTCCGACCAGGCTTCCGTCGAGCCGGTACGTCCAGCCGTGGTACGGGCATCGGATCGCCTTGCCGGCCGGTTCGGGGTCGGTGACCAGGCGCGTTCCGCGGTGCCGGCACACGTTGAGGTGGGCGGCCAGACCGCCGTCCTCGGTGCGGACGACCAGCACCTCCCGGTCCGCGACCTTGGCGGCGAGCCGGGCTCCGGGGTTCGGCAGGTCGGATTCGTGACAGACGACCTGCCAGGACTTGGCGAAGACATGCCGCATCTCGGCGGAGGCGGTGTCGGGGTCGGTGTAGTACCGGGCCGAGAGTGCGGGACCGGGGACGTCCTCGACGGGCGCGCTCCGGCTCGGAGCGTTCCGGGCTGCGGCGTCCTGCGCGGGGTCGGCCAGGGCGGGGGTGTCCTGGGGAGGGGTGTCGTTCGTAGGGCCGACCAGGGCGGGGGTGTCCTGGACGGGGGCTTCCTGGGCGGGGGCCACGTGGGCCGGAGCGTCCCGGCTGGACGGCTCCCGGCCTGGCGGGCTGAGCGGTGTTTCGGGGGCTCTGGATTGCATCGTGTGACTCCTCCGTGCCGGCCGTGCGGCGATCGGTGTCGGGCATCGATGTAGAGACGACCCAGCTGCGGGCAGGTGGTCGGGGCGGGCGCCGGGACCAGACTGACCGATTGGACAGCCAGAGTGCTGGCTGAATTCCGTCGGGTCAAGACTTGTACGCTGACCGATCGGTCAGCTAGCGTTATTCCTGGCTGACCGATCGGTCAGTGAATCTGCTCCACGTCGCTGCTCCGGCGTTCATCCGCCTCTGACCTGCGCATCTGCTCGTCGGATCGGACGCAGCCCGGCGCGCCCCGCACCCGCCAGGGGGCCGCGCACCTCTTCCTCCCTCCCTCTGCCGCACGCCACCGGCACTCCCGTGGCGAGCCCCGGGCCCACATACCGCGCCCTCGGCTCCCTCGGCCACCCGTCCGGTCCGGCCACGGCATCCCACCTCTCGCGGAGGCACCCATGAGCGCTCGTCGGCGTCTGGACTGGCTCGGGCTCACCCCCGAACCCGAGCGGGAACTGCCCGCGGCGGTCGCCGCGCTGCGCGTCGCCTCGGGTGCCGCATCAGGCACTGCATCGGGTGCCGGGCACACGTCGTCCGCCGCCCGGGCGGAGCTCGCGGCCGCCGAGCGGCGCCGCGTCGAACGCCTGGTCCTGCGGGGCAACCGACACAGCTGGCTGCGCTACCTCGCCGAGGTCACGGCCCTTGTCACAGCCGTGGCGGCACGGACGGTGAGGTCCGGCGACGGCCAGGGCGACTGTGACGGCCAGGGCGACAGCCAAGGCCACGGTGAAGGCCAAGGCCACGGCGAAGGCCGAGCTCAGGGCCAGTTTCAGGGCCAAGGCCGAGCTCAAGGCCAAGTGCCCAACCAAAGCCGCGACCCCGACGCCGTCAAGAAAAGCCCCCCACCCCCGCCCGAAGACCACGCGGCAGCCCTCCTCGCTGCCGAGGTGGTCCTCGACCACCACCACATGCTCATCGGCCTCCCGGGCGCGGGATACGGCCGCACCTCGGGAGACCGCGCCGCGCTGGAAAGGGCGGTACGGACCCTGCGCACCCAGCACCCCCGCACTGGAGAGAGCCGATGACCACGATCCGGTACCCGACGGCACAGTCCCCGGGATCCGTACTCGGAGCGGCGCCGGACGTCACCGAGAGCGCCTCCGCCTACCGCGCGACCGGCGGGTACGCCGAGGCCACCGGCCCGGACGAGCTGCTGCGCCACCTCGAGGCGTCCGGACTGCGCGGCCGCGGCGGGGCCGGCTTTCCGGCCGCCGTCAAGCTCCGTGCCGTACGCGAGCAGGGCGGCGCCCCGGTCGTCGTGGCCAATGGGGAGGAGGGCGAGCCCGGTTCGGTCAAGGACCGCTGGCTGTTGCGGGCCCGTCCCCACCTGGTCCTCGACGGCCTCGCCCACGCTGCCGCGATCACCGGTGCCGTACGCGGCTACGTCTACCTCTCGGACCCGGAAGCGGGCGCACGCGTCCGCCGGGCCCTCGCCGAGCACCGCTCGCCCCTGCCCGTCGAGGTCGTGGAGACCGCCCATACCTACGTCGCCGGCGAGGAGACCGCCGTCGTACGCAGGATCGACGGCGGCCCTGCCCTGCCCACCGCCAAACCGCCCCGCCCCTTCGAGAAGGGCGTCGGCGGCGCCCCGACCCTGGTCGCCAACGTCGAGACGCTCGCCCGGATCGCCCTGACGGCCGCCCGACCCGGTCTGCGCGACCGGATCGCCCGGACCACCCTGGTCACGTTGTCCGGCGGGACCACGACCGCCGTGCTCACCGAAGTCCCGTACGGCGTCCCGCTGCGCACCCTCGCGGCGCTGCAGGGCACCCCCGACGCGGCCGGCGCACTCATGGGCGGGCTGTTCGGCGGACTCGTCGACGCCCGCGCCCTGGACCTCCCCCTCGAACCGGACGCACTCGCCGCGGCCGGCACCGCGCTCGGCTGCGGAGCGATCCGCTTCCTCGCCGCCGACACCTGCCCGGTCTCCACCGCCGCCGACGCGGTGGGCCACCTCGCGGCCGAGAGCGCGCGCCAGTGCGGAGTCTGCGTGTCCGGTACGGCGGCGATCCGCGACGCCCTGGACGCCCTCGCGGCGGGCTCGGCAGGACCCGACACCGCCGCCCACCTCCACCGGTGGTCGCAGGGCCTGCCAGGGCGCGGCGCGTGCGGTCTGCTCGACGCCGCCGCGGGTACCGCCGGCAGCCTCCTGCACGTCTTCCCCGACCTCGTCCCGTACCACCTCGACCTGCCGTGCGCCGCCTGCGCCGCACGTCCCCGCACGGGCGCTCCCGGGCGCCTCACCGTGGCCGTACCAGCGGTCACGGACGCCGCCGCCGCGTCCACCACCCCCGCCACCCCGTCCCGTACTCCGCTGCCCGTGCTGAAAGGAACGCCGTGAAACTCCTGTTGGACTCCACCCTCTGCCAGGGCTACGGACTGTGCCAGGAACACGCACCCGAGCTCGTCGAACTCGACGAGTGGGGGTACGCGAACGTCATCGCCCTCTCCGTCCCGCCCGCCGCCGAGGACGAGGCGCGTGCCTGCGCGGCCAGCTGCCCGAACTCCGCCCTTCGACTGGAGCGTTGACATGGGACGCGACCTGACCTCGCTCTTCGACCCCGGCTCCGTCGCCGTCGTCGGCGCCAGCGACGACCCGGCCAAGTACGGCCACGCCGTCGCCTCCCAGGCGCTGCGCGCCCCCGACCGGCGGCCCGTGCACCTCGTCAACCGGCGCGGCGGCACCGTCCTCGGCCGCACGGCGGCCACCTCCCTCGCCGAGATCGGCGAACCCGTCGAACTGGTGGTGATCTCCGTACCCGGTGCCGGTTTCGAGGCCGCCGTGGACGACGCGCTGGCCTGCGGGGCGAAGGCGATCGTCGGCATCACCGCCGGATTCGCGGAGGCCGGCCCCGCCGGACTGGCCCGGCAGCGGGCGGTCGCCACGCGCGTCCGGGACGCCGGAGCCGTCCTCGTCGGCCCCAACTGCCTGGGCATCGCCGACAACACCACCGAGCTGTACCTCGCCTCGGACCGCTTCGCACCCGGCGGCGTCGCCCTGCTGAGCCAGAGCGGCAACCTCGCCCTCGAACTACAGCTCCGCGGCGCGCCGCACGGCCTCGGCTTCTCCCGCTTCGTCTCCCTCGGCAACCAGGCCGACGTCACCCTCGTCGACCTCGTCGAGGACTGTGCCCGCCACGAGGCCACCTCGGTGATCGCCGTGTACGCGGAGGACTTCGGCGACGGCAGGGCGTTCGCCCGGGCCGCGGCCGAGGCGGGCAAACCGGTCGTCCTGCTCACCGCCGGCCGGGGCACCGCCTCGGCACGCAGCGCCCAGTCGCACACCGGAGCGCTCACCACCTCGGCGGACGTGGTCGCCGCCGCCTGCCGCGACGCGGGCGTCGAACTCGTGCGTACACCACGGGAGATGACCGTGGTCCTGGCCGCCCTGAGCGGCGGGGCGCGTACGAACGGACGGCGGACCGCGGTCTTCACCGACGGCGGCGGACACGGCGCCATCGCGGCCGACGCCGCCGAGGACGCCGGGCTCGACGTGCCGGAGCTCGACGCGCCGACGCAGGACCGGCTGCGGACGGTGCTCTGGGAGCAGTCCGCGGTCGGCAACCCGGTCGACCTGGCCGGGATGGGGGAGCAGCGCCCTCTCTCGTACGCCGACACCGTCGCGGAACTGCTCGCGTCGGAGGAGGTCGACGCCGTCCTCATGACGGGGTACTTCGGTGGCTACGCCGCCTCCGACGGTGGCCTGGGCGGGGGCCCCGCCGGCGGCTCCGTCCTGGCGGAGGGCGAGACACGGGCGGCGAAGGAGATCGTCGCGCACCTCGCCGCCACGCCGAAGCCCCTGGTCGTGCAGTCGATGTACCCGCAGTCGCCGAGCTGTCGGGTGTTGGTGGAGGGCGGGGTCCCGGTGTTCTCCGCCACCGAGGACGCCGCCCGCGCCTTGGCGGCGATGACGGGCCGGGCGGTGGTCGGTTCGCCATCGGAAGCGACGCCCGAGGCACCAGCCGAGGCGACCGCTGACGTGCCCTCCGAAGCTTCATCCGAGACGCCCTCCGGGCCTTCGTCCGGGGCGTCTTCCGGGA
This sequence comes from Streptomyces sp. NPDC056222, assembly GCF_042264065.1. Lineage (NCBI taxonomy): Bacteria > Bacillati > Actinomycetota > Actinomycetes > Kitasatosporales > Streptomycetaceae > Streptomyces > Streptomyces sp. NPDC056222. The sequence goes on from NZ_JBHJTL010000001.1 coordinate 25,487, forward strand.
CCGCGTCCCCGGCGGCCCCCGGGTCGTCGGCACGGCCGTCGTCCGGGTCCACATGCCATACGTCGTCCCGCATCGCGCCGCTGCCCGCTGCCCAGCCGCCGCTGCGGGACCCCGGCTACCACGGGATCCGAGCGCTGCTGGAAGACGCCGGAGTGCCCTTCCCGCCCGCCCGCGAGATCACCGACGAGGCCGGACTGCTGGCCGCGGCGGGGGAGTTCGACGGCCCCTACGTGCTGAAGGCCCTGCACGTGCTGCACAAGTCCGACGCCGGCGGTGTGGCGCTGCGCCTGGCCGACCGCGACGCCCTCCTCGCCGCGTACCGGGACATGCATGCCCGGCTCGGCGCCCCCTCGTACTCGGTCGAGGCGATGGCCGACCTCTCGGACGGTGTCGAGCTGATCGTGGGCGTGAACCGCGACCCGAGGTTCGGGCCGGTGGCCATGGTCGGGCTCGGAGGGGTACTCACCGAGACCCTGCGCGACGTCGCCTTCTCGCTCGCGCCCGTACCCGCCGGGCGGGCCGAAGAGCTGCTCCGCGGGCTGCGGACCGCCGCGCTGCTTGCGGGCGTACGGGGCCGACCGGCCGTCGACGTGGCCGCCGCGGCCGCCGTGATCGAACGCATCACCGCCGTGGCCGCCGCCCACCCGGAGATCGCCGAACTGGAGGTCAACCCCCTCCTTGTACGCCCTGAGGGTGCCCTGGCCCTGGACGCCCGGGCCGTCCTCGGCTGAGATCGCCCAACCCCGAACCGGCCCCGGCCTCCGCCCCCAGCCCGGCGCAAGGCACAGGAGCCGTCCCGGGCCGCCCGCCTCACGCCCCTCCCATCCCCTTTCCCTGGAGGACACATGGACTTCCGCTACACACCCGAGCAGGCCGACCTCAAGGCGCGTGCCGCCGCCTACACCCAGCTGCTGATGACGTACGAGGACCAGTCCGAGGAGGCCGGCGGCCCGCTCCCCGCCGACACCGTCCGCGAACTGACGCGTGCCGCCATCGACGCGGGCGTCTACGCCATCAACATGCCCGCCCAGTGGGGCGGTGCCGGTCTGTCCCTCCTCGACCAGGTCATCGTCGAAGAGGAGTTCGGCAAGGTCACCAACTGCCTCTGGGACATCCCCTGGCGGCCCGCGAACGTCCTCGCGTACGGCACCGAGGCGCAGCGCGAGAAGTACCTGCTGCCCGTGATCCGCGGCGAGCGCTTCGACGCCTTCGCGGTGACCGAGCCCGGGGCGGGCTCCGACCCCGGATCGGGTACCAGCACCGCGACCCGCACCGAGGGCGGCTGGCTGCTGAACGGCGAGAAGTGGTTCGTGACCTGCGGGGACATCGCCGACTTCCTGCTGGTGCAGGCCGATGCCGGTCCGGAGCGGGCCGCGACCCTGTTCTTCGTGGACAAGCAGGCGCCCGGCGTGGAGATGACCCGGGTCCCGCGTTTCATGCACTCCGCGGTCAACGGGCATCCCGAGTTCACCTTCACGGACGTGTTCGTTCCGGACGAGGACGTGCTCGGCGGGGTCGGCAACGGCTACGAGCTGACGAAGGAGTGGTTCACCGACGAGCGGCTGATGATCGCCGCCAGGACCGTGGGGGCGGCCGAGCGGGCTCTGGAGCTGGCCCGCGACTGGGCGGTGGAGCGCCGCCAGTTCGGTTCCCCCATCGCCGACTTCCAGTTGATTCAGGGGATGCTCGCCGACTGCGCCGTCGACATCGCCGTCAATCGCGCCTACACCCACCAGGTCGCCTGGGAGGCCGATCAGCCGCACACCGACCGCAAGACCCTGCACGCCAAGGCCTCGACGGCGAAGCTCGCGGCGAGCGAGGCCGCGGGGCGGGTCATCGACCGGTGCGTGCAGATCTTCGGCGGCCGAGGCTACGACCGCTCGTACCCGGTCGAGCGGATGTACCGCGAGCTGCGCGTCGACCGCATCTGGGAGGGCACCTCCGAGATCCAGCGACTGATCATCGCCAACGAGTTGATCAAGCGCGGCACACAGGCACTCGCGCTGCCCGGCAACTGACGACCGTCCCCCTGCCACGACGTTCCTCCGCACGACGCCCCTCCGCACGACGTCCCCCTCGCGCGACGCCCACCACGCCGTCCTGCCTCCCCACCACGCCGTTCCCACCACGACCCAGAGGACTCACCCCATGGACTTCCGTCTCACCGCCCGTCAGGAAGAGCTCAAGGGCGCGGCGCGCGCCCTGACCGAGTTCATCACCAAGTACGAGCTCGACTGCGAGGAGAACAACGGCCTGCCCCCGCAGGCCCACACCGAGATCCGCGACGCCGTCCTCGACAGCGGTCTGCAGGCGGTCAACATGCCGGCGGAGTGGGGCGGCGCCGGCCTCACCATCCTGGAGCAGGTCACGGTCCAGGAGGAGCTGGGCCGGCTCACCGGCGCACTGTGGGACATGGTGTGGCGCCCGGCCAACGCCCTCTCCTTCTGCACGCCCGAGCAGCGCGAGCGGTACCTCGTGCCCGTGATCCGGGGGCAGCGCCGCGACTGCTACGCGGTGAGTGAGCGGGAGGCCGGTTCCGACCCGCAGAGCCTGCGGACCACGGCGACGCGGACCACCGGCGGCTGGGTGCTCAACGGCGAGAAGTGGTTCGTCACCGTCGGCGACCACGCCGACTTCATGATCGTGCTCGCCGTGGCAGGGGAGGAGCGGGCCCCCACCCTCTTCCTCGTCGACAAGGACACACCGGGCGTCGAGATGACCCGCGTGCCCCGCTGGATGCACACATTCGTCTACGAGCACCCCGAGTTCACCTTCACCGATGTGCACGTCCCCGACGAGGCCGTGCTCGGGGAGGTGGGCAACGGTTACGACATCACCCGCTCCTGGTTCTCCGAGGAACGCCTCATGATCGCCGCCCGGACGATCGGCGCGGCCGAGCGGGCTCTGGAGCTGGCCCGCGACTGGGCGGTGGAGCGCCGCCAGTTCGGCTCCCGCATCGCCGACTTCCAGCTGATCCAGGGGATGCTCGCCGACTGCGCGGTGGACATCGCCGTCAACCGCGCCTACACCCACCAGGTCGCCTGGGAGGTCGACGAGGGCCGGATCGACCGCAAGACGCTGCACGCCAAGGCGGCCATCGCCAAGCTGTCGGCGAGCGAGGCGTCCGGCCGAGTCATCGACCGGTGCCTGCAGATCTTCGGTGGGCGTGGCTACGACCGCTCGTACCCCGTCGAGCGTCTCTACCGCGAGCTGCGCGTCGACCGCATCTGGGAAGGCACCTCCGAGATCCAGCGCCTGATCATCGCGGGCGAACTCGTCAAGCGCGGCACGGGTGTTCTGCAGATGCCGGCCGCGCGGGAGACGGCCAACCGATGACCGACGTCGAACGGGTCGGGATCGTGGGTTGCGGCCTGATGGGCTCCGGCATCGCCGAGGTCTGCGCCCGCGCCGGCCGGGACGTCGTGGTGGTGGAGTCGGACGGGCCGGCCGCGGAGGCCGGCCTGCGCCGCATCACCCGCTCCCTCACGCGGGCCGCGGCCGCCGGAAAGCTGACGGCGGCCGAGCGGGACGCCGCGACCGACCGGATCACGCTGACCACCGACTGGGACCGGATGGCGGACCGGGACCTCGTCGTGGAGGCGGTGGCCGAGGACGAGCGCGCGAAGCTGGAGGTCTTCGCCCGGCTCGACGCGACGGTGGAACGCCGGGACGCCGTGCTGGCGACCAACACCTCTTCCATCCCGGTCATCCGGCTGGCCGCCGCCACTTCGCGGCCGGCGCAGGTGGTCGGACTGCACTTCTTCAACCCCGTACCGGTACTTCCGCTGGTCGAGCTCGTACCGTCGCTGCTCACCGGGGAGGAGACCGCCCTGCGGGCGCGCGTCTTCGCCTCCGACGTCCTGGGTAAACGGGTCATCCGCGCACAGGACCGGTCCGGCTTCGTCGTGAACGCACTCCTCGTGCCGTACCTGCTGGCCGCGGTGCGGATGGCGGAGTCCGGCACGGCGTCCGCGGAGGACATCGACCAGGGCATGACCCTGGGCTGCGCCCACCCGCTGGGACCGCTCGCACTTGCCGATCTGATCGGCCTGGACACCGTCCAGGCCATCGCGCGGTCGATGTACGCGGAGTACCGGGAGCCGTTGTACGCGCCGCCTCCGCTGCTGGCCCGGATGGTGGACGCGGGCCTGCTCGGCCGCAAGACGGGCCGGGGGTTCCACACCTACCCGGCCCGAACGGGCGACGGGCAGGGATGATGGTCCGGCGGGCCCGGCCGCCCGGGCCCGCCCACCCGCACCACAAGCACTGACACGGGGAGTAGCCAACGTGACCAAGGCCGAGCGCGCACTCGAGACGCGTGAGCGAATCCTCACGGCCGCGTGCGAGGTGATCGCCGACATCGGCTTCGAGAACATCAGTATGCGTAAGGTTGCCGAGCACGCCGGTGTGTCGAAGGCCCTGCTGCACTACCACTTCGACACCCGCGAGAAGCTCTTCGCCGAAGCGATGACGCACTCCTTCGCCCAGACCGGCACGGACCTCGACGCCGACGCCGACCAGGTCCCGGCGGCGGTCGTCCTGGCCCGCATCCTGAGCACCATGCTTCCCACGGACGCCGTACTCCGCCAGGACTGGAAACTCTGGCAGGAGCTCTGGGTACGCGCGGGTCGTGACGCGACGGCCCGGCACCTCGCCGTCGACCTCTATGACCAGCTCCACACCTGGGTCGGCGGGGCGGTCGAACGGGGCATCGCCTCAGGTGAGTTCACCGAGTGCGACGTCGCTTCGGTCAGCACCCTGACCCTGGCGCTCTGTGACGGTCTCGGCATCCGCGTGATGCTCGACGACCCCCGCGTCGATCTCGCCACCGCCAGATCGACCATCTGGCGAACGATCGCTCCCACCCTCGGAATCGCACCCGACTTCCCGGTGATCTGACGCCACACGACGAGAGCGCCTTGGCCGAACACGTCTCTCGTGGAGGGGAGATCGATCGTGGGTGCGGATCCGGCTCCCTTCGTGGCACGATGACGACATGCTGATCAGAAAGGGCGATGCCGCGTAGGCGCCCGAAGGCCGTCCGCGCGGAGCGGTGGCGGCCTCGTAGACATGTTGTGGTTCGTCGGATCGGTGGCGTTTCCGCGAGGACTCGTGCAGCCGTCCGCCGCGTCGAGAACGAGCGGATGTGGACCGACGCGGTCGCCGACGCGCTCGACCGTTTCGAGTGGGCGTTCCAACAGCCCGGCCGTTATCTGAACGCGTCCCCCGTCTGGCAGCCGGGATTGGAGGTGGAGTATGCCCGCGACGATCTGGAGGAGGCCATGCTTCACCTCCCTCACGGTGCTCGGCGTGATCTCGGCCGGCTGATCGCTCGCATCGACGACGAGTTCGAGCGTCGCACTCTGCCGAACCCTTGGCAGGCGAACGATCGGACGGCGGGCGGCTGGTGGTGGTCGAGGATCCGCGAGCACTGAGCCTGCCCACGTGTCCCGATGAGCCCTTGTCAGCTCATGGCCCCGTCCCTGGGCGTCGTGCTCCTCGCCGGGCCGTGGCACGGTAAGGGTGGGTGCGGCTCGCGAGAGGGAGCAGGATGACACGCAGGCAGGTATGGGGCATAGCCGCGGCGGCGTTCGTGGTGGGTGGCGCGCTGGGGTTCGCGGTGGCGGTCGTTCAGGAGGACGAGCTGCCTCCGGTGACGGCCGGAGTGCCGCAGCCTGCGGAGTCGGTCGTCCCGAAGACCAGGGCGGGACTGGTCGATGCGTGGACGGCCGAGCTCAAGCGTGCGGGCCAGGAGCTGCCGGCGGGTTGGGCGGCGCTGACCACGGACGAGATCCGGGGACGCTACCTGCACCAGCGGATCGTGAACGCTCCGGCCGCCGAGGACATCGACCCGGACCTGGGTAGCCGCGTGGACGAGTGACGGAACGGATCCGGTCGACTTCCCGTTTGCGTACGGTAGTCGGCGAGGGTGCGCGCCGGCCGCAAGGGTTCGCCGGGTCCCGACCCGGTGCGAGCGTCACGGAGAAGTCGCGTGCGGCCGATTCGCATGTCTGCGAGCATGCGTCGCTGTGGAGATCAACAACTGTGTCGTCCGTCGTTCGGTCGACTCCGATGCCGCTGCGATGGCCGAGGTGTGGCTGCGTTCCTTCACAGCGGCGCTGCCGAGCGTGCGCCGGGCGCATACGGACGACCAGGTCCGGTCCTGGATCGGAGAGGTCGTCGTGCCTCGCCAGGACGCGTGGGTGGCGACGGTCGGGGGCTCGGTGGTCGGGATGATGGTCCTGGACGGCGAGGACCTGGACCAGCTCTATCTCGATCCGGCCTGGCAGGGCCAGGGCATCGGCGGCCGCCTCGTCCACCAGGCGAAGCAGCGTTGTCCGGCCGGGTTGGCGCTGTGGACGTTCCAGGTCAATGAGCCGGCACGCCGCTTCTACGAGCCGCACGGCTTCGTCGCGGCCGAGTGCACCGACGGTCACCGCAACGAAGAACGTGAGCCGGACATCCGGTACGTGTGGCGCCCCGGGCAGGTTCGCGCCGGGGACACCCGGTGACAGCGGCAGTCCGTTTCGATCACATGGCCGCTTGCGGACGCGAGGTGCGGACGGTCACACCGAGGCGCGCACCATGCGCGCGAGGATTGTCCGGCCGCGATAGACGAGGTTCGGTTCCTGCTTCGTGATCCCCGCGGCGAGGTAGGAAACGCCCAGACGTGCGGTGAAGAGGGGCAGAGCCCGCCGCTCGGTGTCGGACAACCCGCGTCCGTAGCCGTCGAGGAAGGCCGGCTTGAGATCCGGGCGCGTGGGCCAGGACGCGCAGCACAGCCAGACGAAGTCCTCGACGGCGATGCCGTGGTCGGACTTCTCGAAGTCGATGAGGCTGTGGGTGCCGCGCCTGTGGTCCCAGAGCCAGTTGCGAGTCGAGTAGTCGCCGTGCCGGAAGACCAGCGGGAGATCCTCGGCGAGCCCGGGCAGCTCGCGGCCCGCTCGCTTGACCAGGTCACGCTGGGCGTCGGTGAGGTGCTCGGAGACGTGCTGCAAGCAGGCTGTGGCCTCGTCCGCCTTCTGGGCGACCGACGTCATGACGTCGTCGCGTACTCCCCGGGTGGCCGGCACGGGATGATCGTGCCACCGCCTGAGCAGCCGGCCGGCGAGTTCGTGTACGCGGGTTTCGGCATCGGCGGTGAGCGGGAAGCCGCGGACTACGTGACCCGACAGAGGCGAGGTCATGATGGCCCGCAGGCCGAGATCCGAGGCCAAGAGGCGAGGTGCCTCACCGGTGGCGAGACAGCGGGCCGCATGGCGGTAGCCGCGTACCTCGCGCGCGAAGTCCTCCGGGGTCGGGCTCAACTTCACGTACACCGCTGCCCTGTCGCAGGTCACGCGCCAGACCTTGGAGTCGCCGCGTGGCCAGGAGACGTCGAGGACGTCCATGACGTTCGCATGGCCGGGCAGACGGTGTGCGACCCACTGCTGCAGGTCGGCGGGCATGGGGGCGTCGAGCGTCACGTACGACCCTCCGAATCGCACGGACACAGGGGAGTGGGTGGGGGTGTCCGCAACGGTGGCCTCCTCTTGCTCTGTGCCGCTCGCCCCGGCGATCGATCCCGCTGCCGGTCGCATCTAAAGGGGCGGTCGCGAGGCCGCTGAACAGGAAGCGCGCACGGCTACGGCGACTCTGGCCTTGTACGTGACCTCGACCGAGGGGCTCGAGCCACCGGCGCGGCGACTTCGCTCGTGAAGCGACTCCCCGCGCTCCCGTCCTACGGCTGCGTTATGAGACATGGGTACCGGCCTCGTGATCGGGGGGCGGACGTCGGCGCTCCGACATTTCCGGCCTACCCGCGCCACACGCCGTCCTACGCGGTGATCGCCCCAGGTTCATCCGAACAGGAACGCCTCGCACCCATCCGCTGACGCCTGCGACGCGGTAGCCGGGCCGTACGGCAGCTGGTTCACCCACCCCAGCGACAACCTGCGCCACACATCCACTCCGGGGAAGTCGCCCTACCCCTCCACGCCCCGGCGCCCGCGGCTCGCCGCGCGATGCGCGGGCGCACCCCGTCCGATGCGACCATTCGGCGGCGGTCGGCTCGGATCTCGGCGTTCTGCTGCACGAACTCCGGGAAGGCCGGGAGCCGGGCCCGGCCCCCGCCCCGTCGGCCGATCCGCTCCCGTACCCCGTCCCGTACCAGGGTGCCCGCGGAACCTGCGCGACCTGGCCCGCCGAAGCCGCGTACCGCTACACCGGCCCGCCGTGGAACGACCCCGCGGCCCGGTTACGTGCTGACTGCCGGAACCCGAGCAAGAGGTGAGAGCCGCGGACCACGGCCGCGGCGCGGCGGCTGCCGGGCTCCCTCCAGTCGCACAGGCGCAGGGCGCCGCCGGTCATCCGGGCTTGCTGCAGTAACCCTGCTGGAAGGCGGCCCAGAAGTCGCTGTCGATCCCGGTATCGACGAACGAGCTCCAGTTGGTGTGGGCGACGAGCTGGCCGCGCCCGTCGCGGCTGTTGAGGGCGAAGGTCAGGTACCCCGGCGCGGTGCCGCCGTGGCCGTACGCGAGGCCGCATTCGGTGGCGTAGACGTACATGCCCAAGCCGTACGCGACGGCCGGTGGGGCGCTGCCGGTCGTGGGGACGGTGTCGGTGAGCATGGCGCGGAGAAGGGGCGAAGGAAGGAGACGTCCTTGCAGCAAGGCCCGGTAGAAGCGTGCCGTGTCGGCCGCGGTGGTCACCAGAGCGCCCGACGCGCCGGCCTCGGACGGGCTGAACGCGGTGACGTCGAATCGCGTGGCGTCCGGCGCGTTCGGCAACAGGAGCGAGACGTCCGCGTAGCCGTGGACATGGGCTCCGTCGATCGTGGTCTGCGCCAGCGGGTACGAGGTGTCGCGCAGTCCGAGAGGCTTGAAGATGCGGCGTTCGAGATGGGTGCGCAGGTCGCGGTCGGTGACCCGTTCGACGATCAGGTCGAGCAGCAGATAGTTGGTGTTGGAGTACCGGAATCGGGTGCCGGGAGCCGGGAAGTAGCGGGGCTGGGCAAGGCCGATGCCGATCAGCTGCTCGCGGGGCCAGTACTGGTCGATGCTGCGGAAGTGCGGAAGCAGCCCGTCGATGTAGTCGTACAGCCCGCTCGTGTGGTTGAGCAGCTGGCGCACCGTGATGGGCGCTCCGGACAAGGCGTTGTCCGCACGGACCTGATCGGGCAGCAGGCTCTGCACGGTGTCGTCGAGCCGTACCCGGTGCTCGGCGACGAGTTGCAGGACGACCGTCGCGGTGAAGGTCTTGGTGACGCTCCCGGCGCGGAACTTCAGGTCCGGTGTCATCGGCGCACCGGTGGCCCTGTCGGCGACGCCGGCGGCGCCGAAGCGGTCGGTCAGACCGTCGTGGGCGAGCAGGAACGCGCCCGGGTTGGGGTTCGGGTCGGCCACGACTTGGTCGACGAGGGCCTGCAGAGCCGGGTCGCGATGGCTTCCCGCCGGCCGTCCTGCGCCGGCCTGGCCCGCGGAAGCCATTCCGGGTGGCAGGAGAAGGGCGACAGCAAGTGCCAGGCCTAACAGGCGGGTTGAGCGTCGTCGGATCACAGGTAGCTCCTCTCCGATAACAATATAGGCGTACGGTTATAGCACGCGGTACGGTCCTCTCGTGCCGAGAGTTGCCGACCATGACGCCCGCCACGGGCAGATCACCGACGCTGTCCAACGCCTGATCGTGCGGGACGGACTCACCGCCGTGACCGTTGCGCGGACCGCTGCTGAAGCGGGCGTGTCCGTGGGTCTGGTGCAGCACTACTTCACGGCGAAGGACGAGATGCTGCTGGCCACGTTCACCCGGGTCAACGGGCGTTTCACCGCACGAGTGGACGAGCTGGTGGACCGGGGTGAGGCCGAGGGCCGCACCATCGCCGAGATGCTGCGGCAGGCGCTGGCCGAGTTGATTCCGCTCGACGACGCCCGCCGCGCAGAGTTCCTGGTCCGACTCGCTTTCGGGGGACAGGCAGCGCACAACGCCCGCCTTGCCACCGTCCAGCGAGAGACCCTCGCGGGCATCCGTTCACGCGTCGCTCGGGCCATCGGCAATGGCACGGTGTGTGGCGAGGTCGCCCGGGGTGTCGACGCGGACGACGCGGCCCGGCGGATCGTCGCGTTCACGGAAGGGCTTGCCCTGCACACGCACATCGACCCCGACCGCACGCCGGTGACGGCGACACTCGCCGCACTGGACGATCAACTCGGCCGCGTATTCACCGGAATCTGCCGACGTGCACAGCTCGGCCGGGGGAGGCTGGGATCCGCTGAGTGACCGGGTGGGTCACAGCGACCACCAGCAGTACAACTGCAGACCGTCTGCCCGCGCGCGACGGGCCAGACCGGCCAGGACCTCCAGAACGACGGCCGCGGTCTTGTCGTCGACCTGGATCTGCTGGAGCTCGGCCGTCATGGACCACGGCTCGGCGAAGGCCGCCAGGTCGTCCGGTGTCGCCGCGACGAGTGCGTCGGTCAGGGTGTCCGACAGGCTGAACACGAACGACCCCTCGGATTCGGGCGAGGACAGCAGCTCCCCCGACCGCGGGCGCGTGCCGGCCTCCTCGTAGCTGCAGCCGGTTGCGATCGCTTCGAGATGGGCGATGGCGACCACGGGGTCGATGTGCTTGAGGTGGACGACGTCGAGCGCGCCCGCGACCGGCCCTCCAGACATCTCGACAACCGCCGCGGCAGCATTGTCGTCGGGGGCGGAGAAGTAGTCGCACAACGTCATGCCGCGATCCTGACATCCACGGCTGACAAGCCGGTCGACCTGTTGACAGGGGCCGGCCTCGGGCGGTCGGCCTGTTGGCGTCTGGAGCACGTGCTGTCGACTGCGAACAACATCGTCGACGACCCGCCCACGCCGTTTCCCGAGTACGCCACGGAACTCCTGGGACGGACTTCCTGGTCGTTCTGGTGGGATTAGGCGTGGACGGCCGGGCTGTTCTGCTTGCGGCCAGGTTCACTCGTCAGAGCATGGCGCGCCTACGTCATGGCGTCGATTGCGGATCCGCGCGACCGAGCATCTCGGCGAGCGGAGTGCCGGTTCGGGCCGCCGCGATTCGGCGCGCCCCCAGTTGGGCTCGGGTACGGGGGCGGAACTTGGGTTCCTTGCCGCAGCCGCAGGATTCGCGGCCCTCGTACCGAAGTCCGGCGTTCAACACCGCGGCCACCACACTCCATGCCCGGGTGTCCCGGCGCCGCGGGGCCGCGAAGTCGTGGCCGGCGCAGAGCATGGGCGCCGAGCATCGGGGGCATCGGTGCTCCCCGGGCCTGGGGTGCCGCTTGAACGCGACGCGACAGGGCACGCACGCGTAGTGCAGCTTGTAGGGCTTCTCGGCGTAGTGGCACACGAGGTGACCGTACCCCGTCAGGAAGTGCCGCCGCCGTGTCGAGTGTTCCCCGGGTGTGTCTGCAACTGGCTGCGCAAGGCGTTGAGTTGATGGGAGTGCTCGACGGCGGAGGTCTCGTCGAGTGCGGTGAGGGCGAGCACGAGTACGTCGGCGACGGCGAGGCCGGTCAGTGATTCGTTGGTGTTGCCGGTGGGAGTGTAGGGGGCGAGAAGGACCGCCTCGACGCGGTCTTCGAAGGCTTCGCGCAGTTCGTCGGTGATGAAGACGACCCGGGCGCCGACCGAGCGGGCCCGTTCCACGAGCACGGTGAGCTCGGACAGGGGCCGTCCGGGCTGGAAGATCACCACCGCGTCGCCCTGTGCAAGGGAGAGGAGCGGGTCGGCCAGCGCGAAGCCGGTGTCGCCGACGAACCGCGCCCGGTGGCCGGCTGCTGCCGCCCCGTCTGATGAAGGAGATGCGAGAGATGCGGCCCATGAACCCCGCGAGGCCCGGGCGCTTCTACGGCCTGGGGCGGGAGAGCAACGGCAACACGTGCCCGTCCGACGGGCCGATCGTCGGACACACGGGGGAGGTCGTCGGATACCAGACCCTCAGCTTCACCTCGGCGGACGGCAAGCGGCAGGTCACCCTGTCCGTCAACACCGGCCTGACCATGCCCGACGAAGCGGCGAAGGCCGCGATGAAGGTGCTCTCCACCGCTCTGTGCCGAGCCCAGTGACCCATATGAATTCAGGTTCTTTGCGGAGGCGATGAACAGATCTCCTCCCGCCCCCGTATGAAAGGCCGGACGCGTCCCCCCGGTTGCCCTCTCGGCGATCGCAGTCCGTACCCCCACACAGGAGGCGAAGAGTTGAGTCACAGGCGAATACCCAAGCGGAAGGCCATTCTTGCGGGTGCAGGGGCGGTGGGCATCGTCGCGGCGGCGATCGTGCTGCCGCAGGCCAATGCCTCGCAGGACGGCGCGGGGGAGCAGTCGGGCTCGCCGAGAAAGATGAGCGCCGCATCGGCCACGCGACTCCTTCAGCAGCTGGGCAAGGAGCTCGGTGACTCCTACGGCGGCGCCTACTACGACGCGGACAAGCAGCAGCTCGTCGTCAACGTCGTGGGTGACAACAACAATGTCAACGTCGAGGTCACGAGGGCCGGCGCGGTCGCACGCAGCGTGCAGAACAGCCGCTCGGCACTCACCTCCGCGATGAACTCGCTGAGCACCAAGGCATCGGTTCCCGGCACCGCGTGGGCGATCGACCCGAGGACGAACCAGGTCCTGGTCACCGCCGACCGTACGGTCACCGGTGAGCGTTGGGACAAGGTCGAGAGCGCGGTCCGCGCGCTGGGCGAGGGCGTCGCCCGCATCCAGAAGTCCAAGGGCGAGTTCAAGCCCTTCATCGAGGGTGGCGATGCCATCTTCGGCGGCGGCTCGCGCTGTTCGCTCGGCTTCAACGTCACCACCCAGGACGGTCAGCCCGGCTTCCTCACGGCGGGACACTGCGGCGTCGCCGTCGAGCAGTGGTCGGAGCAGCAGAACGGCGAGCCGATCGGCACCGTGCAGGAGGCCGTCTTCCCGGGTGAGGGCGACTTCGCACTCGTGACGTACGACGACCCGAACACCGAAGCCCCGAGCGCCGTGGACATCGGCGACGGTCAGATCGTGGAGATCGGGCAGGCGGCCGACGCGGCGGTCGGCCAGGAAGTGTTCCGCATGGGCAGCACGACCGGTCTGCGGGACGGCCAGGTGACCGGCCTCGACGCCACCGTGAACTACCCCGAGGGCACGGTCTCGGGGCTCATCCAGACCAACGTCTGTGCGGAGCCCGGCGACAGTGGCGGCGCCCTGTTCACCCGGGAGGGGAACGCCGTCGGCCTCACCTCCGGTGGCAGCGGCGACTGCACCTCGGGCGGCGAGACGTTCTTCCAGCCGGTGACGACCGCCCTGGCCGCCGTCGGCGCCCAGATCGGCGCGGGTGGCGCCGGTGACGGTGGCGCTGACAACGGTGGCGCCGGTGACGGTGGCGCCGACAACGGTGGCATCGGTGACGGTGGCGCCGGTGACGGTGGCGCTGACAACGGTGGCATCGGTGACGGTGGCGCCGACAACGGTGGCGCTGAGGCCGGTGGCATCGACGACGGTGACAACGGCGGCGACGTCGGCGACGGCGACGGTGGCATCGAGGAAGGCGGCGACGGGCACGGCGTCGGCTGACCGGCGACGGAGGGGAGCGGCCCTGGGCGCGGATTGCTGCCCAGGGCCGCAGCCCGTTGTCCAGGGCGGTGACGGATCGCGACGCGGTCCCTCCCGGAACTTCACCGCAGCCCCCGAGAGGCGGCGGGCCTCCCCCTTGCAGGGTCGCTCGTGTCGAGTGGCAGAGACCGCACCGTACGACGACGCAGCCGGCGGCCGGCCCGTTCAGCGGCCCGCTTCGGGCGGACGAACGCCCGAGACGTAGGCGCGCAGGCCGGTCCAGTTGCCGAGGTCGGGCAGTGGATGGGCCGGCCAGGCGGCGGCGTACGGCGGAGGCCGACCCCCGCCCCACACCACGATCGCGACCGGCTGGTCGAGAGCGGTGGCGGCCAGTCGTTCCGGCGTGATGCTCTCGTCGTGGCCGTCGGGCTGGCGGGAGGCGCAGCCGGCGCGGAACGCGACGCGGATGGCCTCCACGCCGCTGACCACGCACGGCGGCCGTACGCCCAGGGCGTTCAGTTCGGCGGTGACGCGCCCGAGGTCGACCGTGTCGCGGCGCACCCGGTCGGCCGTACTGTCGGCCATCGCGTACTGGATCGCCAGGTGCGCTGTCACGGTCAGGACCACGATCCGGCGCCCGCGCCCCCGGGGCCGGCACGCCCGGACCAGGCCGTACGCGACGGGCAACGCGAGCAGCGCGTAGGCAGGCAGCAGGAAACGCGGTGCCGCGTATCCGACGGTGAACAGGTACGGGGCGGCGAGCACCGTACCGACCACGGTCGCCACCACCACCTCGGTACCGTGGTGACGGGCGCGGACGGCGGCCCGTACACCCGCCGCGACCAGCAGAGGCAGCGCGACGAACCACAGGGTGGCGACGGGATATCGCCAGGGAACGTCACACGGGCGGCACAGCAACCGCCCGCCCAGGGCGCGCACATGGTCGTCGACGGAGAAGTACCAGCCGAGCCGGCCCTGGATCTCGCTGGCCCGGTCCAGCCTCTCGGCGAGCCCGCCGTACGACACGTACGCCTCCGCGATCCATTCGGCGGATCCGACAGCCAGACCCGCGCCGAGCGCGACGATCAGCAGCCACCACCGCCGAGCCCGCATCGCCACGGCCGCGACCGCGAGCGGCAGGGCGAGCCACACGGCGTCCGTGGGACGCATCAGCGCGGCGAACGCCACCCCGGCGGCCATGCCGACCGGCGCCCACCGGTCGTCCGGGTCCCGTACGGCCCGCACGAAGCAGCCGACCGCGGCGAGCGCCCCGTAGGCGACCCAGAGGTTGGGCATCGCCTGCGAGGCATAGAACATGGTGACCCACAGGCCGGCGAACAGCCCGCCCGCGAACCCGAGAACGGGTGCGGGCAGCAGTCGGCGCCATACCCACAGCGCGAGGAACAGTCCGCAGCCGGCCAGCACGGCCATGTAGACGCGTAGCGCTGTGATGGAAGGGGTCAGCGCGGTGAGGGGTGCGACGAGGTAGGTGATGCCGCGGGCACGTGGCGCGCTGAAGAACGCCGCCGGTGCCTCTCCGCTCACCTGGCTGACGTACACCGTCTCGTCCCAGCCGAGCCCGAGCCCCGGCGAGATCAGGGCGAGATGGAAGAGTGTCAGGGCGGCGGAGACGCCGGCGAGCCACGGCAGCGGATTACCGGCGGCCGTGTCGGCAGGCCGCTTCTGCCATGCTCTGCCCGCCACACCGGCCCGCACCTGGCTGATCACGCCGTTGTCCCGCATGACAGTCAGGCTGCCGTCGGCGGCGGGTCGACTCCCGACCCGACGCGCGTTCCATTCAGGTGAGCCACTCCTGCGGGTGCCGACGGCCGCACGGCACGGGGGACAGCGGACACCACCCGCCCGGCCGAACCGTGCTCAGCGGACGGGCCCGCCGTTCACCTCGGACTGAGCGAGGATGCGCCGAAGCCAGCGGGAACGGGCCTCGCGGGCATCCTGACTGAGCGCTGCCTCCGGCGCGAAGGTGTCGAAGCCATGGAAGGCCCCGGGCCATACGTGCAATTCGGCCTGGCCACCGGCCCGCCAGATCGCGTTGGCGTACGCCACGTCTTCATCCCTGAAGGTCTCGGCCGACCCGACCTCGATGTACGCCGGCGGCAGCCCGGACAGATCCGTGGCACGGGCAGGAGCCGCGTAGGGCGGCAGGTCCGCGGCGCCGTAGCGGTCGCCCAGCAGCGCCCGCCACGCGGTCGCGTTGGAGGTCCGGTCCCAGGTGTCGACACCTGCCATCTGGCGACTGGAGAACGTGTCGTTACGGTCGTCGAGCATCGGACACAGAAGCAGCTGACCGATCGGGGTGGGACCGCCCCGGTCGCGGGTCAGCAGGGCGAGCGCCGCGGCGAGACCAGCGCCGGCACTCTTCCCTCCGATGACGATGCGGTCCGCGTCGATGCCCAGTTCGGCCGCGTGCGCGGTCACCCAGAGAAGTCCGGCGTAACAGTCCTCCAGGGGCCCGGGATACTGCACCTGCGGAGCCAGCCCGTACTCGACGGAGACGACCGCCAACCCCAGCGGGAGTGCCCATTCGCGCAGGACCTGCGGAAGCACGGACCATGCGTTGCCCATGATCATCCCGCCGCCGTGCATGTAGTACAGCAACGGCAGGGGGCCGGAGAGCGCGGCGGGCCGTGCGCTCACGAGCGTGACGTCCCGCCCGCCCAAGGCTCCCGGTACCCGCAGCTCAGCCATCTCGAAGAGGCCATCCGCCCGGAGATCGCCGACCGTCGGCCTCGGTCGGGCCGCGGCATCCCGCTCCTGCCGCTCCGCAAGGTTCTCCGGCGTGAACGGCTCCCTCGCCTCGTCCCCGAAAGCCGCCAGGACCGCACGCAGTTCGGGGTCGAACGGGGGCGCGACCCACGTCGTCGGGACAGCACCTGGCTCCGACCGCGCACCACCGTCACTCACGACAGGCCGTCCCGCCGAGAAAGGGAGCACCGGCCGACACCCCGACCGGAACTGGTTGTCGGCACAGCCGCCGTGCACGCAGGGAATGCTCGCGCGAGGTCCATGCGGCGTAGTCAATCACCTCGGTACGACACGGCCGCCCCAGGCCCACGTCGTCTCTTGACCTCAACCAAGCTTCAGATTTTACGGTGCTTGCACCAACGATTCGCGCAAGGGGAGCACCGCACATGACGACCCGACACCTCTCCGACACGGACCTCGCCGCACAGCCCGCCGCGTACTGGACCGGACTGGCCTACGAAGCCCTCATCGCGTCCACACGAGCCCATCTGGTCGAACTGGGCTTCACTCAGCCACAGTTCTGGCTGCTGCGCAACCTGTCGAAGCGCGACATCTCGCCCGACGGCCATGGCATGACGATCCCCGAACTCCAGCAGGCCATGCGCACCTACATCAGGCCCGAGGACGACCTCGAAGCCGAGGCCGAAGCGCTCCTGGAGCGTGGCTTCCTCACCCGTGACGACAGGGGACGACTGTGGATCACCGAATCGGGGGACGAGGCCCGGGCCGAGATCAGGCGGCACGCGCCGGCACTCCGCGGCCGCATCCACCGGGGCATCGACGACGCGGACTACGTCACCACCCTCAAGGTGCTCCGGCAGATGATCCGGAACACCGGCGGCACCCTGCCCTAGGCGGTTTCTGACGCTCGCGCCGTCGGCGCGGAGTTGCCCGGCTGCTTCCCGGTGCGCCTGGGAGGCGCGGGCGAAGTGGTCGAAGAGGACGTCAAGTTGCTCGGGCGAGTATCCGCCGAGGATCTCCCCGATCTTCCGCCGACTCCACGCGGCCGTGTCGACATCGTCGGCGAGGACGTCGGGGCGGTGCTTGAGCGTCCTTCGCACCGTCACGACGGCGCCGTCCTTCGGCAGCGTTTCCCGGTGGGCGTGGAGAGCGACGCGGAGCCGTGGCAGTGGCCGCGTTGACCCGTTCGGCTATTGGTATTAGCTTTAAGCTAATCAAGTTAGCCACTTGGAGGGTGTCGTGACTGAGTACCTTGCCGTCGACAGCGGCACGATCGCTTACGAGGTGGCGGGGTCCGGCCCGCTGATCGTTCTCGCGCACGGCATTGGCGACAGCCGCGCTGCCTACCGTGCTGTGATCCCGCAGCTGGTGGCGGCGGGCTATCGGGTCGCCGCAGTCGATCTTCGCGGCTGCGGCGAGTCCAGCGTCGGGTGGCCGGACTGGAGCCGCACCGCCATCGCCGGCGACCTGCTCGCCGTGATCCGCCACCTGGGCGGCCCGGCCGTGCTCGTCGGCCACTCGGTCTCCGGCGGCGCCGCCACCATCGCCGCGGCGCAGGAGCCCTCGCTGATCACCGCGGTTGTGGAGTTGGCGCCGGTTACCCGCAAGATGTCGATCCGCCTCGGGGACCTGCGGGTGAAGCGCTTCCGGCGGGGCATGCTGCGGCTGCTCGGCACGGGTGTGTTCGGCTCGGTGTCGCTCTGGCGCTCGTACCTCGACGTGGCCTACCCCGGCGTGAAGCCGGCCGACTGGGCCGAGCGGCTCGGCCGCATCGACTCCTTGATGCGCGATCCGAGCCGGATGAAGGCCCTGCAGGGCATGGGCCGCAGCGCCCCGACCGATGCCGGCGCGCAGCTCGGCAACGTCCCCTGCCCGGTCCTGGTCGTCATGGGCGCGCTCGACCCCGACTGGGCCGACCCGCACGCCGAGGGGTCGGCGATCGTCGATGCCCTGCCGTCCGGCCTCGGCCGCCTTGAGATGATCGAGGGCGCCGGGCACTACCCGCACGACCAGTTCTCCGACCAGGTGGTTTCACTCATGCTCTCCTTCCTCCGCTCGACCGCCGCTCGTGCCTAGGGCCGGCCTGGACCCGGCGACCGTGGTCGCGGCCGGCGCCGCCCTCGCCGACGAGGTGGGCCTGGGCAACCTGACGATGGGTTTGCTGGCCGAGCGGCTGGGCGTGCGCACCCCGTCCCTGTACAAGCACGTGGGCGGCCAGGAAGACCTCAACCGGCGCATCGCGGCCCTGGCATTGCGTGAGGCCGCCGACGACATCGGCGGCGCGGTCCAGGGGTACGCGGGCCTCGACGCCCTGGAGGCCGCGGCGCGCTCCTTCCGCGCCTTCGTCCTGGAGCACCCCGGCCGGTACGCCGCGACGATCGGCGTGGAACCGTCCGACCCCGACGATCCGCTGGCCACCGCGGGTCAGCAGCTGCTCAGCGCATTCATGGCGGTCCTGCGCGGCTATGAGATCGCAGAGCCCGACGTGGACCACGCCCTGCGCATGCTCCGCAGCCTCTTCCACGGCTTCTCCACCTTGCAGTCGGCAGGAGGCTTCCAGTGGAGCGCCGACGTCGACGAGAGCTTCGAGTGGCTGATCGCCTTCGCCGACCGGGGCCTGCGCACGCTGTGAGAATGCCGTCGCCGTCGACCGCTTCGACGACATCGGCGGTCCGCCCCGCCTCTGGCCGTGATCATGTACGCGCCAGGCCGTCGAGTCCGGCCCGCCACGCCTCCCGGATACGCGTCCGGACGTCAGCCGAGCCCGTAGGTCCGGGCGAGTGCGTCGACGATGCCGGCCATGGCTCGGCGCAGTTCGGGCGGTGCGACGACCTCGACGTCGATACCGAGCCGCAGCAGCTCGCCGCAGGCATGGTCGGTGCTCTCGGTCGGGATGACGGCCTCGACCCAGCCGTCGTCGCCGACAGCGGTGGCGGTGGATTCAACGGCCCGCACGACCTCGAGGGGCACGTTGTCGGGCAGGCGTTGCAGTCCCCGCGGGGAGAGGCGAACGGTGGCTGTGCCGGTGTAGCGGCGGCTTCGGAAGTCGTCGAGGTAGGAGGCCCAGTACGTACCCAGGTCGAAGTCCCGCGGCCGTTCGAACTGCTCGTCGCTCAGCGCGGCGTCGAGGACCTGGGTGATGCGGTAGGTCGCGATCCGGCTTCTCGTGGCGGCCACGAGGTACCAGACGCCGGACTTGAGTACCAGGCCGTAGGGGCGGACGCGGCGATCCACCTCCTGAGGCGCGCGCCAGCGGCGGTAGCGCACGTCCACCGCACGTCGGGTGAGGACCGCGTCGACGAACAGGGGGAGATGAGGCGTCTCCTCGGGGTCCCGGTACCAGCCGGGTGCGTCCAGGTGGAACACCGCCGCGGTCCGCGCCGCCTCCTCGCGCAGTCCATCCGGCAGCGCGGCCAGTAGCTTCAGCCGTGCCGCCGTCACCTCCGTCGCCAGGCCCAGATCGGCGGCCGGCCCCGGCAGTCCGGCGAACAGCAGAGCCCGCGCCTCGCCCTCGGTCATCCCGGTGAGTCGTGTGCGATAGCCGTCGAGCAACTGATAGCCGCCACCGGGGCCCGGCTCCGCGTACACCGGGACCCCGGCGGTCTGCAGACGCGCCACGTCACGGTAGGCGGTCCGCACGGAGACCCCCAGCTCGTCGGCGATGCCTCGCGCGGACATGCGGCCACGGGATTGCAGCAACAGCAGCAGCGACAGCAATCGACCGGCGGACATGGACTCATTCTCCTCGAAAACACTGACAGCCCCTGACACACGGCCTGTCTACCTTCGATACGAGCCCGGCTCCGCCCGAACGAGCCGGTAGCCACATCCGGTAACGCCCACCGAACAGGAGCCCCGCCGTGCCCTCCACCGACCCCGTCGGCCACCACGCAGTGATCGAGCTCCGCCAGTACACGCTGCGCCCCGGCCGACGGGACGAGCTCATCGACCTGTTCGACCGGGAGTTCGTCGAGACTCAGGAGCAGACGGGGATGATCGTGCTCGGCCAGTTCAGGGACCTCGACGATCCGGACCGCTTCGTCTGGCTGCGCGGATTCCGGGACATGACGGTGCGCCACCGCGCGCTGACGGCCTTCTACGGCGGCCCCGTCTGGGCCGAACACGGACCCCGGGCCAACGCCACCATGATCGCCTCCGACGACGTCCTGCTGCTGAGTCCCCTGTCGGCCGAGACCGGATTCACCGTCTCTCCGGCCCAGCGGCCGCGCGGGAGTGCTGCCGCATCTGACCGGTTCGTGTCCGCCACTGTCTGGTCCTTCCCACCCGGAAAGTCCGACGGCGCCGCACTGATCCGGGACGGCCTCGTTCCAGTCCTACGCACGACGGGGCCCGCGCCGCTGGCCGTCCTCACCACGGAGACGGCGCACAACACATTCACCAGACTGCCGGTCCGTACGGGAGAGAACGTCACCGCGGTCTTCACCGCGTACGCGGACGAGGAAGCTCATCGCCGACACGTCGCCGCGATCCAGGCCCATCCCCTCGCGCGGGACGAGATCCTGCCGGGTATCGGCCGGGAACAGGCATCAGCCCCTCGGATGCTCCGACTGGCGCCCACCGGCCGCTCACTCATCCGCTGATCGGCCGGCCGGCCGATCCGGTCGGTGGGTGACGGTAGTGTTCCGGCGTGACGTCCGTGCCGCGCCGGTTCCCGCCCTACCCGATCCGTGGCGTGCGGGTACGGCATCAACGGCAGAACTGCGCACCGCACTTCGCCCAGATCGAAGTGGACTTCGAGCCCGCGGCCCAGGGCTTCTCGTTCGAGGTGGCCGAGGGGCTGACGGTGGACTACGAACCCCGGGATCGCCTTCCCGGGTTCTTCGCGGCGATCGCCGAGGGGCTCGAGGAGCAGCTGAGCCGCCCCGAGCACGGAATCGTGACCGCCACCCACGTGGTGCTGCGTCAGGTCCGGGCCGAGGAGTTCGGCTCGCACGACCTGGCGTTCAGGATCGCGGGCTACCTCGCAGCCCGCAAGGCTCTGGAGCACACCGAGCCACCGCGCGCCTGAGGGCGGCGATGACGGTTGCGAGGATGGGAGCCGCGGACCTCGCCGGGCCGCCCGGAGCCGGGCCGCCCGGAGCCGGGCAGCCCGGAGCCGGGCAGCCCGGAGCCGGGCAGCCCGGGAGGCGCGTCGCTCGCTCGGCTGCGCTGCCGCTCCCTCATGGGTGCGCCTCTGCCGTTCGCCCGACGCCCGACCCTACGGTGAACACCATGAGCGACCCGGAGCAGAACAAGGACACCGCCAAGGCGTTCTACGACCTGATGTTCAACCAGTGCCGTCCCGCCGAGGCCATCGATCAGTACGCCGGCGACACCTACATTCAGCACAATCCCGATGTTGCCGACGGCAAGCAGGCGTTCATCGACTATTTCGACCGCATGGCTGCCGAGTACCCGGGCAAGCGTGTCGAGTTCAAGCGCGCCTTCGCGGAAGGCGACCACGTCGTGCTGCATTGCCACCAGACCTGGCCCGACGACGAGTACGCAGGCATCGACATCTTCCGCTTCGACGAGAACGGCAAGATCGTCGAACACTGGGACGTCCTCCAGGTCATCCCGCCCACGTCCAAGAACGCCAACACTATGTTCTGACTGTCGACGGTCGGGTCGCACATCGGCCTCTGCCACGCCCGGAAATCCACGAGCCAACGGGGCCGCCGGCCAGGCAGGATGCCCTCCGTGAACCCTGTCCTGCGTGGCCTCGCCGCCAATACCTCACTGCCGTCCGAGCTGGTCGACCGGCTGATCACGGTCGCCGACACCGACACCGACACCGACATCGCCGCAGCGCTGGCCGGTCGCTCGGACCTCAGCCAGGCGCAGGCGGTCGAGTTGGCCTCGCGCTTCGAAGAGAACGCAGGTCGGCTTGCGCACGAGGGCACGCTGACCGTCGCAGACATCGACCCCGTGGCGCAGCCGCACATCGCCCTCGCCCTGCTCCGTGAAGGCGCCGACCGCCCGGAATGGGCGCGCCGCCTCGCGGAGGATCCGATGGTCGAGCGCCGGGCACAACTGGCTGCCTGCCCAGGCCTCCCGCTCGACGTGGCGGAGAAGCTCGCCGTGGACACGGACGTACGGGTCGTCGCGGAGCTCGCTCTGTGGACGACGCCGGAACTCGCTGCGAGGCTCGCGGCCCATCCGCACGCCGAGGTCCGCAGCGGGGTGGCGGCCAACGAGGCAACGCCGCCAGCCGTGCTTGCGGCGCTGATCACCGGCGAGGGGCTGCCTCTCGCGCAGCGGTGCCTCGTCTGCGACCGCGAAGAGACGCCGTTCGTGCATGATCCACAATGTCCTCGGCTCGACTGCGATCTACGGCCGGGCGCGTCCTGCGACGGCTCCCACGACTCCACCATCCTCGACATTCGGCAGGCGGCACTGCGGAACCGGGCCACACCGGCCGAGGCAGTCGTCGACCTTGTCGACCATCCTTCCACGCTGCTTCGCTGGGAAATCGCAGCCCGGACAGACCTGCCGTCGGAGGCATACGAACGGCTCGCCGCAGATGCCAATCCCGGGGTTCGAGCCGACCTCGCCTCGAACTCCGCGATCGACCACGCCCTCATCCGCGTGCTGGCCTCAGACCGCGACCACGACGTGCGGCGCAAGCTCGCGCACAACCCACACGTGCCGCTCGACGTGCTCACCGACCTGGCAGCCACGACCAAGATCGGCCCGACCTTGCTGCCGCGGATCGCCGCCGCCTCTCCCGCAGAGATCGAGGCGTTGGCCGCGTCACCGAACGCGGTGGTCCGGATGCTCCTGGCCCAACGACGTGATCTGCCGCCGGAGATTCGCGATGCGCTGGCCACCGACCCCGATGTGAAGGTGGTCAAGTCCATCGCCACGCATCCGGGCCTCTCCGAGGCCCAGTTGCGCGCCATGGTCGACCGTCATGGAGCTCGGGTCGTCGCACGGGTCGCGACCAACGGGGACGCGACCCCGGCGCTGCTGGAGGATCTGTCACGGCACGAACCGCCGGTGCAGAAAGCGTTCCGCGAGGTCGCACGGCATCGCCATGCCACGGCCCCCGCGCTTCTGGCCTGCCTGGCGGACAAACAGGCAAGGCCCATTGCCGCCGGCCACCCGTCCCTCCCACCGCAAGTCATCGCCGATCTGCTCACCGACGCGGACTGGCAGGTGGCCGAAGCGGCGGCCGCCAACCCGTCGCTACCGCTTGCCGTGATGGCGGAGCTGGTGCCCTGTCCGCCGAGGCCGTAGGGCTACTCGGTCCGAATGGTGTCTGTCGGGACCTCGAAGATGATGTCGAGTCCGTCGCGCTCGTTCCCCCGCTCGCCGACCCGTGTGAACCCGAAGCCCGCGATGGTGGCCAGCGAGGCGTTGTTGTCGGATCTGATGGTGGCCCGTACGGTCCTGACACCGGGTTCGGCAGCGGCCCTGTCGAGCAGCGCCGCCACCATGGCACGGGCATAGCCCTGACGGCGGTACCCGGGCACGACGGTGTAGCCGATCTCGACCACGCCGGCCTCGTCCGGCGGCCCGTGGAACCCGGCATCGCCTACGACGGATCCGTCCGGCTCGGACACCGCGGCCCGTGTGATCCAGGGCGCCACGGACGGGTCCTGGGTGAGCTGGTCTGCGCGATAGCCGAAGATCCAGCGGGCCCGCTCGCCGACGAAGTGTTCGTCGAGGGCGACCCCGGCCTCGGCGCTGCCGCCGGCGAGATCACCGTCGGCAAGCGCCCGCAGCGCCTTTGCGTTGAGCTCGACGAAGCGGACGCGCTTGGGAAGAGAGAGGAGTTCGTTGTTCATCGCGGCGATACTCGCCCAGCACCAGAGGGCTGTCCATCGCTTTACGGCGTCGGCGGGCGCCGTACCCAGCCCAGGTGCATTATTTGCTGATCACACGGCCCGGACCCGGCACCGTCCGAGGGTGGCAGCGGCGGGTGCGCGCGGCCAGACGTCGGCCGGCGGCGAGCCGCCGCGGGTGGCGGAACGCCCACTGCGCGGCCCGCATGGCGGCACGCTCGGCCGCGCGTCCCTTGGCGGGTTCGAGGGTGACCTTGACGCCGACGCGTGCCGCCACCGACGGCGTTCACGCATGGGCAAGTCGTACTTCGGCCGCTTGCCAGGCCGCGGTGCCGCCCCGCGGCTCGTACCGTTCCAACGGTTGTGTGTCTGCGATCAGTTGACGCATCGATGCCAGGTCGCCCACCAGGCCACGGCCCCTGGCCTGCACGAGCACGTTGCCGAGCGCGGCGGCCTCGGTCGGGCCGGCCACGACGGGCAGCCCGCAGGCATCGGCGGTGAGCCGGCACAGCAGCGCGTTGCGCGTGCCGCCGCCGACGATGTGGACGACGTCGACGGGACGGTCGGCGAGTCGTTGGGCGTCCTCGATCGCCTTGCGATGGGCGAGGGCGAGGGAGTCGAGAATGCAGCGGGTGACTTCGGCGGGTGTCACGGGGACCGGCTGCCCGGATCCGCGGCACGCCTCGGCGATGCGCTCCGGCATGCGGCCCGGAGTGAGGAAGACGGTGTCACCCGCGTCGACGACCGAGCGCAGTGCCGGGACCGCGGCTGCCTCGCGCAGCAGTCCGGCCAGGTCCGGGTCGCCCCAGGCGCGTACGCATTCCTGGAGCAGCCACAGGCCCATGATGTTGCGGTGGTAGCGGACGGTGCCGTCCAGGCCGAGTTCGTTGGTGAAGTTGGCGGCGCGGCTGTCCTCCGTGAGCACCGGCGCCGTCAGCTCCAGGCCGGCGAGGGACCAGGTCCCGGTGCAGATGTAGGCGAAGCGTTCCCCGGTGGCCGGGACGGCGGCCACGGCGGAGGCGGTGTCGTGCGACCCGACGGCCGTCACCGGTACGGGACCGGCCAGCCCCGTCATCTCCAGCACCTCGGGCCGTAGGACACCCGCCGGATCGCCGGGCTGACGCAGGGGTGCGAACAGGCTCAGGTCGATGCCGAGCCGGGTGGCGATGTCGCGGGACCAGTCCCGGGTCCGGGGGTCGATGAGCTGGGTGGTGGATGCGTTGGTCAGCTCGGTGCCCTGCTCACCGGTCAGCCAGTACGTCAGCAGGTCGGGGATGAGCAACAGGCGCCGTGCTTGGGTCAGTTGGGTCGAGGAGGCTGCGGCCGTCAGTTGGTACAGGGTGTTGAACGGCGCGTACTGCAGACCGGTCGCCGCGTACAGCTCGGCTGCCGGGACGGTCGCCCACGCCTTCTCCGCGACGCCGTCGGTGCGCGTGTCCCGGTAGTGGACGGGATTGCCGAGCAGAGCCCCGTCGGCGTCGAGCAGTCCGTAGTCCACGGCCCAGCTGTCGATGCCGACGGAATCCACCGCGCCGGCCGCCCTCAGCCCGTCCAGGACTCCCGTGTACAGGGACAGCACGTCCCAGCGCAGTCCCTCGGGCACCCGGACGGGCCGGTTCGGGAAGCGGTGCGCCTCGCTCAGCTCCAGGCTGCCGGGGCCCACGCGGCCGACCATGACACGCCCGCTGGAGGCGCCGAGGTCGACCGCTGCACAGCTCGCCGCCTTCGACTTCACGGCCGCGCTCACCGCAGGAAGGCGGCCGCGACGCCGGCGTCGACCGGGACGTGCAGCCCGGTGGTGTGCGTCAACTCGCCTCCTGTGAGGGCGAATACGGCGTTTGCGACATGCTCGGGCAGGACCTCACGTTTGAGGATGGTCCGTTGCGCGTAGAATTCGCCGAGCCTCTCCTCCTCGATGCCGTACGTCGCGGCTCGCTGGGCGCCCCAGCCACCGGCGAAGATGCCCGAACCGCGCACCACACCGTCCGGGTTGACTCCGTTGACCCGGATGCCGTGCTCGCCCAATTCGGCTGCCAGGAGCCGCACTTGATGTGCCTGATCGGCCTTGGTCGCGGAGTAGGCGATGTTGTCGGGGCCGGCGAAGACCGCGTTCTTGGAAGCGATGTAGACGATGTCGCCGCCCAGTTCCTGCGCGATCATCACGCGGGCCGCCTCGCGGGAGACGAGGAAGGAACCGCGGGCCATGATGTCGTGTTGGAGGTCCCAGTCCTTCGCCGACGTCTCCAACAGCGGCTTGGAGATGGAGATTCCGGCGTTGTTGACGACGAGGTCGACCCCGCCGAAGGCGAGCGCGGCGACCTTGAAGGCATCGGCGATCTGCGCCTCCGAGGTGACGTCGACGGTCACGGCGACGGCCTTGTCCGGTCCGCCCAGCTCGTCGGCCACGGCGGTGGCGTTCTCGGTGTGGAGGTCGGCGACGACGACACACGCGCCCTCGGCCACCAGCCGGCGCGCGATCGCCTTCCCGATTCCGCTGCCCGCGCCGGTGACCAGGGCCACCCGCGTCGCCAGCGCCCCGGGCGCGGGAAGCCGCTGAAGCTTGGCCTCCTCCAATGCCCAGTACTCGATGCGGAACTTCTCCGACTCCTCGATCGGTGCGTACGAGGACACCGCCTCGGCGCCCCGCATCACATAGATCGCGTTGACGTAGAACTCGCCGGCCACGCGTGCCGTCTGCTTGTCCTTGCCGAAGGAGAACATGCCGACACCGGGGACGAGCACGATCGCGGGATCGGCGCCCCGCATGGCGGGGGAGTCGGGCTCGGCGTGGCGCCGGTAGTAGGCGGCGTACTCCTCGCGGTAGGCCGCGTGGAGTTCCTTGAGTCGCGCGATCGCCTCGTCCAGCGGTGCGGTGGGAGCCACGTCCAGGACGAGGGGTCGCACCTTGGTGCGCAGAAAATGGTCCGGACAGGAGGTGCCGAGCGCGGTGAGCCGGGGGTGTTCGGCCCGCGCCACGAAGTCGAGCACGGCGTCGGAGTCGTCGAAGTGTCCGACCTGCGGCCGGTCCTGGGAGGCGATCGCCCGCACATATGGCGCGAGTGCGGCGGCCCGCTCACGCCGCTCGCCCTCGGGCAGCGCCTCGTAGCCCTCGATGACGGGCCCGAAGGGCTCCGGCTTCCCCCGCTCGGCGAGGAACGTCTCCGAGGTCCGGATGATGTGCAGCGAGTTCCGCTCGCACTCCTCGGAGCTGTCACCCCAGGCGGTGATGCCGTGCCCGCCGAGAACGCACCCGATGGCCTGCGGATTGGCCTCCTTGACCGCCGCGATGTCCAGCCCCAGCTGGAATCCGGGTCGCCGCCACGGCACCCACACCACACGGTCCCCGAAGCACTCGGCGGTCAGCTTCTCCCCGTCGGCGGCGCATGCCAGCGCGATCCCGGAGTCGGGGTGCAGATGGTCGACGTGGGCGGCGTCGACGAGCCCGTGCATGGCGGTGTCGATCGAGGGAGCCGCACCGCCCTTGCCGTGGAGGCAGTAGTCGAACGCGGCGACCATCTCGTCCTCGCGCTCGACACCCGGGTATACGTCGACAAGTCCCCGCAGTCGGTCCAGGCGCAGCACGGCGAGCCCGGCCTCGGTCAGCGTGCCGAGGTCACCGCCAGACCCCTTCACCCACATCAGCTCGACGTCCCGCCCGGTGACGGGGTCGGTGTCGGTGCCCTGAGCGGAGGCGTTGCCGCCGGCGTAGTTGGTGTTGCGAGGATCGGCGCCGAGCCGATGGGAACGGGCCAGAAGAGCGGCGGCCTCGGGATGGGGCGTCATGATCGGACTTCCTCCTTGCGTCATCGGAATGGTGCGGGTGTACGCGAGGCGGGGAGTCAGGCGCCCCAGCCGGCCTGGGTGCCGCCGACCCGCTCGGCGGCGATGTGCTGCTGCCAGCCGGAGCGGCGGTAGGCGGCGATCGGGTCGGGGGCGAGCCCCGACTCCTCGCGGAGCTCGGCGAGCAGGGGTCGTACGTCAGTGTCGTAGGCGTCCATGAGCACGGCGTTCGCCGCGAGGACGTCGCCTTCCCGCTGCGCCGCGGCGAGCGCGTCCCCGTCGACCAGCAGCGCCTTCGCCGTCGCCTCCTGCACGTTCATCACCGAGCGGATGATGGCCGGGATCTTGGCCTCGACGTTGTGGCACTGGTCGAGCATGAACGCGACGTCGGAGGTGAGACCGCCGCCGCGCACCACCTCGTACATGATCCGGAAGAGCTGGAACGGGTCGGCCGCGCCCACCATGAGGTCGTCGTCGGCGTAGAAGCGGGAGTTGAAGTCGAACCCGCCGAGCCTCTCCTCGCGCAGCAGGGTGGCGACGATGAACTCGATGTTGGTGCCGGGCGCGTGGTGGCCGGTGTCGACGACGACCTGGGCCTTGTCGCCGAGCTTGAGGCAGTGGGCGTAGGCCGTGCCCCAGTCCGGTACGTCGGTGGTGTAGAAGGCCGGCTCGAAGAACTTGTACTCCAGGAGCATCCGCTGCCCCTCGCCGAGCCGCTGGTACACCTCGGCAAGCCCTTCGGCGAGGCGGTCCTGGCGCTGACGGATGTCGTCCTGGCCGGGATAGTTCGTGCCGTCGGCGAACCACAGCTTCAGATCGCGCGAACCGGTCGCGTCCATGATGTCGACGCACTCCAGCAGATGATCGACGGCCTTGCGCCGTACGGCCGCGTCCGGATGGCAGATGCTGCCCAGCCTGTAGTCGTCGTCCTGGAACGTGTTGGAGTTGATCGCTCCGAGTTTCACGCCGCGCTCTCCGGCGTACTTCGCGAGCGCCGTGTAGTCGTCGACCCTGTCCCAGGGGATGTGCAGGGCGACCGTGGGGGCCGCGCCCGTGAACTCGTGCACCTTGGCGGCGTCGGCCAGCTTCTCCTGCGGGGTGCGGGGCACGCCCTCCTGGGTGAACACCTTGAAACGGGTCCCCGAATTCCCGTACGCCCACGAAGGCGTCTCCATGGCCTGGGTCTTCAGCGCGGCCTTCACCGCGGCAAGGTCGGTCACTCGAGGGCTCCTCCGGCTCGGCGCTCTGAAACGATTCAAGCGGAAGCTAGGCGCTGGCTGCTGAAGGTGTCAACCCCGCCTGACCGCAAGCCCGATGGCAGGACTCGGCAGTGCACTCGCCGCAGGGATCCGCCTCACCGGCGCCTGGCCCCTGGTGGGCGCGGGCGCCGCTCACGAGGCCGACGGCACGGCATCGCACGTCTCGTGTCGGCCGGTGGAGCGGGTGCCGGCCGATGCCGACATCCGGGTGCCGGCCGATGCCGACATCCGGGTGCCGGCCGACGCCGACATCCGGGAGGCGGCGCCACCGGGGTCGAGGAGGGCAGGCGACGGGCAACTCACGCCCACGGTCGCGGCGCGTCGCCCCGGCATGCACGTGCGACGGTCCGGGGAGATCATCCCTACATGGTTGGTACTTCCACACCGTCCGGGCCGCCCGGAGCCGCGACCCCGCAGGCGCCCCGTCAGAAGCTCGCCCTGGCGGCCATGCTCTTCGCGGTGTCGATGACCTTCATCGACCAGACCATCGTCTCGATCGCCGCCCCGAGCATCACGGACGAGCTCGGACTGTCCGCCTCCGGAATGCAATGGGTGGTCAACGCCTACCTGCTCGCCCTCGCCGCCTTCTTCGCCCTCGGCGGAAGGCTCTCCGACCTCTTCGGGCACCGTTTGATCATGCTGCTGGGCACGCTGCTCTTCGTCGTCTCGTCCGTCCTGTGCGGCTGCGTGCCAGCCGGCGACTTCGCGCAGACCTGGCTGATCATCTTCCGTGCCACCCAAGGCCTCGGCGCCGCCCTGATGTTCCCCGCCGCGCTGGCCGTCGTCGTCGCCGTCTTCCCCGTCGACCGGCGCGGCCGGGCCCTCGCCCTCTTCTTCGGGCTGTCCGGCGCCCTGACCGCCATCGGTCCTCTGCTCGGCGGCTGGCTCACCCAGTGGACCTGGCGTGCGATCTTCTGGGTCAACGTGCCCGTCGCCGTCGTCGCGATCGTGCTCACCGTGCTGGCCCGGATCCCGGAGAAGCGCCGCCCGGAACGGCTGGACGTCGTCGGCGCCGTGCTCGTCGCCGCCGGCATGGGCCTGAGCGTGCTGGGCTTCCAGCAGGCGTCGGCCTGGGGTTGGAGCAGCGTCGCCACCTGGGCCTGCATCGTCGGCGGTCTGGTGATCCTGCTGCTGTGCTTCGGCTACGAGAGGCGTACGACGCACCCGCTGATCAATCTCGATGTCTTCCGGGACCGGGCCTTCACGGTCGACAGCCTCGTGCTGTTCTTCGCGATGCTCGCCTTCGTGCCGGTGTTCTTCTTCGCGTCCGTGTACGCCCAGGTCTCGCTGAGCGCCTCGCCGAACCAGGCCGCGCTGTTCCTGCTGTACTTCTTCCTCGGCTTCGGCCTCGCCTCCCAATGGGGCGGGAAGATCCTGGACAAGCGTGGTGCCCGCCCGGCCATGGAGATCGGCTGTGCGCTCGGTGCGGTCGGCTTCTTCCTCTGGGCCCAGAAGCTGACCGACCTTTCGATGCACGACCAGTGGCCGTACGCGGCCATGGCGGGCGCGGGCATCGGATTCCTGCTGGCCCCCGCATCCACCGACGCCGTCAACCGCTCCATCGGCGCCTCGTACGGCGAGGTCACCGGGATCACCCAGACGATCCGTAACTACGCGGCTGCCGTCGGCATGGCCGTCTTCGGTACCGTCCTGACCCACGTCTCCACGGACCGGATCGCCGCAACGCTCCAGGAACGCGGTCTGCCACCGGCGGAGGCCGAATCGACGGCCGGTCAGGTCGCCGAGGCGATCACCGGCCACCCGGACGGGCAGGGCCCCACCGGTGACGGGCCGGTGGCGAAAGCCCTGCAGGGCGCGGGCGACGCGATCCGCATGGACTTCGCCGAGGCCAACCAATGGGTCTTCTACGGCATGGCGATCGCGCTGGCCGTCGCCTTCCTGTGCGCATTGGCGCACCCCGGGACGCGAGTCACCGAGCAACCGCCGCAGAGCGGCTGACCCCACGTAGCTCCGCGAGCTCCGCCGGGGCCTCAACCATGGGTGGGAGACGACGAGAGACCTGCGCTGCCGCCGCATGCCCCAGAGGTGGCTGCGGGTGTGCGGCGGAGCGGGACACCGTTGGACCGCAGCATGTCGCGGACATGGAGGATCAACGGGAACACCTCCTGGTTCCAGTCCGCACCCTGCTCGTCCCAAGCACGCTGTTCTGCCTCGACGGCCATCCGGTCCTCGGCGAAGACCCGCTCGGTGAAGCGCCGGATCAACGGCCATGCGAGATGAAGGGCCCCGGGGATGGACGGTTTGGCGATCGACAGCAGCCCGAAGGTGTGGTTGACGCGCTGCTCGGCATCCTGGGGAACGTAGGCCGCCCACAGCGAGAACGCCGGGAGCGTGGCATTCTCGGGGACCGCTTGCAGGGTCTGGTAGGGGTACTGGGAGCGGACGGTGACGACGTCGGGCGTCGAGCCGCCGCTCATCCCCTCGGCGGACAGCAGGCCGGCACCGCGGTCCTTCCGGCCCCCGCCCGGTACGAACAGGTACCGGGCCTCGACGAAGTCCGGGCCCGTGTCGTACCCGAGGAGCTTCGGCTGGATTCTGCCGAGCACGCCCCGGTGCAGGAACTGGTGATTCATGTCCAGCAGATTCTCGTGCATGAACGTGTAGTGGCAGCGAACGGTGCGGGAGAAGGTCATCGTCCTGTGCCCGGGGGAATGGAACGCGGGCAGCTCAGGGAGCCCGGATCCGAACGCCTTGTCGGGATCGCCGGGAAAGACGAAGACGAGACCGTACGCCTCGCGGACCGGATAGGCGCGCACACCGCGCGGCGGCCGATCCGTCCCCTTCGGGAGATAGGGGATCTGCGAGATGCGGCCGTTCCCCCGATAAGTCCAGGCGTGATAGCAGCAGCGCAGCGCCTCGCCCTCCACGACGCCCATGCTCAGCGGTACCTGACGGTGGGCGCACCGATCCTCCAGCGCGTAGACCGTCCCGCCCTCGCCCCGGTACAGGGCGATCCGCTCACCAGCGAACACGGCGGGAAACGTTCCTCCCTTGGGGACGCTGCCCGACACCGCCACCGGGTACCAGAAATTCGGATCGATTCCCGTGCGTCGAAGGTCGGCGACCTCTTCCGAGCTGCGATCCGACCCGGCCGGCATCGTCCCATCACCCCTGTCAGTTCGGGCCTCGGTCATGTGCTGCTCCCTCGCGAACAGGCCAGGCTCTTGCTCATGCCTTCCCCTGCGCCGCGCCGGGCAGGCTCCCCCCACCGAGTGACAGACGGCCTGGCAGCCAGTCGGTAACATCTGTTACCATGCGTGTCATGGCGAAGACACAGCTGGGTGCGCGAGTGGATCAGGACGTCGCGGAACTGGCGAAGAAGCGCGCCGCGGACCTCGGTCTGAGCGTCGGTGACTACCTCGCCCGCCTGGTGCAGGACGACGCCAGCGGCCTGCGCGCCCGCGCGGTGGACGCCGCCGCCCGGTTCCTCGCCGAGCACCAGGACGTCTTCGACGAAGCCGAGAACGCACAGCAGGCGTCCCCCGGGGTGCGCGCCGCCTGATGGAACTGCACATCGACATCCCCTGGATCCTGCAGGTCGCGGAAGCAGCCGGGGCGAACGATCCCGCCCCCGACGACTACGGCGTCCCCGTCGCCGCCGTCGCGCGCCACCGCGCCGAGATCTTCGAGCAGTCCGTCTACGACAGCCCCTACGCCAAGGCCGCAGCCCTCGTACACACCTTGGGCCGCTGCCGCTGGCTGGAACGATCCAACATGGCCGTCGCCGCCGCCACCGGCGTCATGTACCTGGAAGCCGCCGGTATCACGGTCAAGCCCACCCGCGACGACGCCATCGCCCTCAAGGACCTCCTGATCGACCCCACCTGCACCGTCGGAAGGATCAACGCGCTGCTGCGCACCTGGTCCCGCGCGAACTGAGGACGTTGGCGGCCGAGACCTCGGCGTATCAGCGCAGGTCGAGTCGCATCAGCACCCTCGGAAAGCCGGCCAGCACCGAGGTGGTGTCAGCGGCATGGGTGAACCCGGCACGCTCGAAGTTCTTCCTGATCCCCGCGTACGCCATCGTCATGTCGACCTTCGCGCCACCGCTGTCGATCGGGTACGCCTCGATCACCGGCGCGCCGTGCCCGCGGGCGAACTCCACCGCCCCGGCGATGAGAGCGTGCGAGATGCCGCTCTTGCGATGGCCGGGCCGCACACGGATGCACCACAGCGACCAGACCGGCAGATCGTCGACGTGCGGGATCCTGCGACTGCGCGCGAACGACGTGTCCGAGCGCGGGGCCACGGCGGCCCAGCCGACCGGCTCGTCACCGTCATAGGCCAGCACCCCGGGAGGAAGCTGCCCGCAGCACAGCTCGGCGACGTACTCACCGCGCGCCGGCCCCCGCAGCTCCTGGTTGAGCTTCGACGGGATCCGATAGCTCAGGCACCAGCAGACATTGGCTCCGGCCGACTTCGGGCCGAGCACAGCCCGGACATCCTCGAAGACCGAAGCAGGTCGAACCTCGATCGCCATGCCCACCACGATGCCACGCCCCGCAAACCGATGCCGCCCGGCGGGCGAGGCCTGCCCGCTCCCGGGGAGATGTGTCCCGCTCGACGCGTCCGACTGATCTCGTGACGTCAGGTCTCGTACGGGTTGAGGCCGACGCTGTCCGCTCCCACGGTGATCTCCACCCACGTCCTGTCCCTGTCGCGGGGGACCGGTGAAGCGAGGTCGAACAGCACGGGCCAGGAGCCCAACTGGAGATGGGCGGCGCCATCCGGCGTGAGCAGGAGGAGGCCGCGCATGACGACCTGGGCACCGTCCTGTCGGAGCCCCGGCTCGGCAACAGAGGTCGGCCGCGCGTTCTCGCCCCAGTCGATGTCGTCGTCGACGGTCCATTCGACGAGGTGGCGGCCGTCCGCTTCATGCGGATCGCCATGCCAGAGCACGACGGCGACGCCGATCGGCGTGTGAACACGAACCGTCATGTGCCGCCCCGACGCCTGCGGCAGGCTCTCCGTGCGGACCAACATCACTGCGCCTTCCATGACTTCATGCTGCCTGCGTCAGGCCGGCTGGTCCCGCTTGTTCCTGTCTCCGCCCGTCGGGTCCCAGAGTCCGTCGGCCTCGCCGCGGGCGAGGTGCTCGGCGTAGACGCCGACCTTCCAGGCGATGACGGAACGGCACTCCTCCAACGCATGGATCTGCGCGTCGACGCGCTGCCGATGGGTGTCGAGCAGCCGCAGCCGTTCCACCTCGTTGCCCGGACCGTGCCGCACCAGCTCGGCGAAGCGCTTGAGGTCGGCCAGCGGCATCCCGGATTCACGCAGCTTGACGCAGATCAGCAGCCAGTCGACATCCGACGCGGTGTACCGCCGCCAACCGCCGGAGGTGCGCCGGACCGGTCCGACCAGCAGGCCCTCACGCTCGTAGAAGCGCAGGGCGTGCACGCTGAGCCCTGTCCGCTCGGCCACGTCACCGATGCTCAGTGGCTCCGCAGAGGTCTCGGGAGTCGCCATGCCGGCCAGTCTAGGACTTGATCTAGACCTCGCTCCAGATCGTAGCTTCGACGGCATGACCAGCACTCATCAGCAGCCGCTCGGCTCCCTCTTCTCCGCCACCAGCACCGCCGAGGACGTCATGACCGGCCTCGACCTCTCCGGCACCAGCGCCGTCGTGACCGGCGGCTACTCCGGACTCGGCCTGGAAACCACCCGCGCCCTCACGGCAGCCGGGGCCCAGGTCATCGTTCCGGCACGCCGACCCGACATCGCCCGCGCCGCGCTCGCCGATGTGGACGGCTGCGAGATCGTCCCCATGGACCTGGCAGATCTCGACAGCGTGCGCGCCGCCGCCGCGCTGATCAGCGACTCCCGCACCGGACTCGACCTCTTCATGGCGGTCGCCGGAGTCATGGCCACCCCCGAGCGGTACGTCGGACCCGGCTGGGAGAGTCAGCTCGCCGCCAACCACTTCGGGCACTTCACCCTCGCCTGCGAGCTCTATCCACTCCTGGCCACCGCCGGTGCGCGCGTCGTCGTCAACAGCTCCGCCGGACACACCCTGACCGACATCCGCTGGCACGACCCGCACTTCCGTACCGGCTACGACAAGTGGCTGGCGTACGGCCAGGCGAAGACCGCCAACACCCTCTTCGCCGTACAACTCGACGCCCTCGGACGGGGCGACGGCGTCCGGGCATTCGCTCTCCATCCGGGCAAGATCATCACCGGCCTTCAGCGGGAGATGACGCTCCGGGAACAGATCGAACGCGGCTGGGTCGACGCGCACGGCAACGTGATCGGCGCCGACTTCAAGACGCCCTCCCAAGGCGCCGCCACCGGTCTGTGGGCAGCCACGTCCCCCCTCCTCGACGACCGCGGCGGCCTCTACCTCGAAGACTGCGACATCGCGCGCGTCTCCGCCCCCGACGCGCCGATGGACGACGGCGGTGTCCGCGCGTACGCCATCGACCCCGACGCGGCCGCACGGCTCTGGGACCTGTCCATCACCGCGACCGGCGCCAACCCGATCACCCGATGAACCCGCGCGCGGCCCGCACCGAGCCCCAGTGATCCGGCCACCATCTCCGCCTCCCTCCGCACCCGAGTCCACAGGCCCGAGTCGAGGGGGCTGTGCGCGGGCCCGTACGGAAGCCTGAACGCGCCGCCGCACGCGCCGTGCTCCCCGACCTCGGCGTCGAAGGGGCGTGACGCGACGGTGCTCGACGTCGCGGGCCTACTGTTCGGGCCTGTTCACGCGGATGAGTGTCTGCTGGCCGTTGGCGACGAGCTTGCGTGCCCCGTCCTCCTGGACACCGACCACCTCCAACTGGCACACGGTCAAGGTGCGTCCGGCCTTCAGCACGGTTCCGACCGCCTCAAGGTGGTCGCCAGTGGCTGGCGCGAGAAGGTTGATCTTGTACTCGACGGTGAGCACCTCGGTGTCCTCGGGGAACAGCGTGTAGGCGGCGTAGCCGCCGGCGGTGTCCGCGACGGCGCTGGTGGCGCCGGCGTGGAAGTAGCCGTGCTGCTGGGTCACTTCGGGCCGGCTCGGGAGGACGATGTGCACGCGGCCGGGGCCGATGTGGGTTATCCGGGCACCGAGGTGCGCCATCAGCCCCTGGCGATCGAAGCTCGCCTGGATGCGCTTCTGCGCTTCGGGGCTCGCCGGTTCGTGCTGCGTCCGGTCGTCCATGCGCTCTCCTTCGTATGCGTACAGGGCGAGGTGGGCGCGTCGGCCGGCCAGATGTTGCACCAGCAGGACCCCCGATGGTGATCATCATGCACCGGATGCGAGGGTGACCGCTTGGGGCCGAGGGCCTGGCCTTCAGGACGGTGCGGGCCGGCGCACCGACGGCGAGGTGGAGCAGCGCGCAGGCCGTCCCGCGGAGTGTGCCGAGCAGCCCGGTCTGCGCGCCCACCGGCCAACCGCCCGCGGTATCGATGAGGCTGTACGACCGGCGGCCGGCCACGCTGCCCGGCGTCCAGCGCCTGAACTCCCCGCTCGTCATGGAGAACGTCACATCGCCGACCGGCCGCCGCCGGAACGGCGGGTACGGCCACGGAGCGCACCGCCCGGCCGACTATGAGGTGTGGCCGGGTGGGCCGAAGCTCCGTCGAGTCCAGTGGGGTGATCCGGTGCCGAGTGCTGCTCTGCTGTCGCTCAAGCGGCGGCACCCGGCGCCGAGGGGCTCGCCTCGGGACTGGCCCCCTGTGCGGGGCCGACGACGCTGAGAGGGATGCCCAGGTGCTCGCACAGCCGCCGGGCGCGCGTGAGCGCGCTGAGAGAGGCCGGCGACGGATCGAACGTGGGCAGCTGTACGCGGACGTGCCGAGGGCGGTGGGCGTGGACGAGCGCCTCGGTTTCCAGGGAGGCCGCGGCCCGGGTGGTGATGTCGAGGTCGCGCAGCAGTGTCACGTGCAGGACGCCGTCCTCGATGGCGTAGCTGATGAGCATGACGGTCTCCTTCTGTGCCGCGTCCCTGCTGGGCGGGACGTTCCATGCCCAACGGGGGCGGCCCGGGAGGGGCCATCGATCATTGTCCCGGGTCGAGCGGACTTCTGCACGCCACGGAATTCCGCGTGCGATGCAGCTCCCGCGCGGGACGCTGATCTGCGAAGGGATTCAGGCGGCACCGCGATTGCGGGCCGTGGAGCGCGGGGCGTGGTCGAGATGGGTGATCCAAAGAGCCCCGGCTTCGAGCTGATGCAGGTCGAGTCCGGTTTCCTGACTGAGATCGGCCATGCTGATGCCGTAGTGGTGCCGTGCCATGACCTGGGTGATCTTCGCGAACCACAGCTCCGCCTCGTGGTACGGACGGCCTCGTACCTTTTCCTCGAGGCGCGCGAGGTGCTCGCTGCTACAGGCCAGCAAGGGGCGCCGGCCGTCGTGACGGGGGTCGTGCGGGTCTACGTACGAGGAATCAGGCACACGTCCCTTGTGCGGGTGCGGGCCGATGGGGCATCCGCATACCCCACAGGGGATGTGGCGGTCGTCGGAGGTCATCATGCACCCCCAGCAGGACTGCGAGGCGGTGTGTACCGCTCGGGGCCGGGTCGGAATCTGTCGGAGCACTCCACCCGCAATGGTGCCCGTATCTCCGATATACGTCAAGGAATACATGAAAATCAGGACGTATGCTGAATGATCCACCGCAGGGAGGGGCAGTGGTAGGACATGGCACATGGTGCTCGCCACCACCCGAGCTGGACGTTTCTCACCAATCACGCCCGGGTCCTCCTCATGCTCGCCAGGGATCCCGGTATCCGGCTGAGGGACGTCGCGACCGGGTGCGGGGTGACCGAGAGGACCGTGCAGGCGATCGTCGCCGATCTGGAGGCGGACGGATACGTCACGCGCACTCGCGGCTCGGACGGCCGCCGCAACCGCTACGAGATCAACGCCAAGGCCCAGTTCCGGCACCCTGCCGAAGCGGGCCATGAGATCGCCGGCCTCCTGGCCCTGCTGTCCGCTCCCGCCGGGGCGACCAGCACCCCGTCAGGGCGTACGCCCGCCACGGCCGGGACGGGCCACGGCGGGCCGGACCCGAGACGATCGGCCCGACGGCCCGGCCCCGGGGAGTGAGTGCAGGCACTCCCGCGCACCGGGCCTTCGGCGGGGCGCGTTACGGACACCGGACGTGAAGCAAACCATTCCGTTCAGGCGGTCACGGAGCTCCGCCACGGTTTCCGCGAGCATGCATTCCAACGCCCTCCCTTCACGCGACCGCCTCGTCCTCGCGACGCCGACCGCCGACCGCCGTCGAGACCGGACCGAATGTCGATCGGTTGAGCAACGACGGTTGATTTCGCGGGTAGTTGTGGTCATCGGTGATGGTGATCGATCCAGTGGCGGTCGATCGTCCCGTTTGCATAAGCTGCTCGCGAATCGTTGGCCAACGGCTACTGATGTCTTCGGGGGATGAGCAATGCGCGCAGGGGTCTATCTCGCACACCCACGGCCGGGCAGCTTCAACCATGCTGTCTTCGACGCCGTCGTGGAAGAACTGCGCGACCGAGGGTGCGAGGTGCTCGCACACGACCTCTACGCCGAAGGGTTCGCACCCGCGCTTGCCGCCGACGAGACGCGGACGGTCCAGCCGGTCTCGGACGCGGCTGACTCGCAGGTGGCGCTGCATCGCGAGGAAGTGGCCACACTCGACGCCATGGTGTTCGTGCATCCGAACTGGTGGGGAATGCCGCCCGCAGTCCTCACGGGCTGGGTGCAGCGCGTACTGGCGCCCGGCGTCGCGTACAAACTCAGCACTGCGGAGGGCGAGCCCGCAGGGCTGTTGCAAGCCGGCCGGGCCCTCGTCCTGAACACCTCGGACACTCCCGCCGACCGCGAAGAGAGCGAGTTCGGCGACCCGCTGGACAGGATCTGGTCGGCCTGCGTGCTGCCGTACGTGGGGGTTACCGATGTCCGCCGGGTCGTCTTCCGTACAGTCACCGATTCGACCGATGAAGCGCGCGCATCCTGGCTGCACCAGGCGCGGGGGCACGCAGCCGCACTACTGGTGTGACATCGTCCGAGCCGAGCAGTCCGCGCCCGGTCGTCGTACGAAGGACTGCCGAGCATGGCGTGGCGAACGCATGTCCTCGATCCTGTGTGCTCGGCAAGCAAGGAGGAGCGCATGGGGCTGGTTCTCTTCCCGGGCGACGGAGACAACAGCAGTCCGGACGTCTCCTGGTCCTACAGCGGCTTTGCCGCCTTCCGGCGGCGTCTGGCCGAGACCGAGGGGTTCGTGCTGTCGGAGATGTGGGGCTTCGGCGGCGAGCGTCCGTGGAGCGAGGTGTCCACCGCTCTGGAGCCACTTCTCGATCATCCGGATGACGGCGGTGACGACCTCTCGCCTGCCGAGTGCGTGTCGATTCTGGTCCGGCTGGAGGCGATCACCGACCAGTGGGCACAGGAAGGCGGCGACCAGCTCCTCCAGCAGCACATCGAGGACGCCCGCCGGCTTGCGGGCGTCCTGCGGCTCTGCATCGAGAAGGAGGTCCCGCTGGCCTTCCTCTGAAGCCCACCGCCAACGGGACCACTTGCAGGACAACTCTCAGGCGCCCCACCGGCTTCGAAACCGGAAGCATCACGGCCGCGCTGATCTCTCCGGCGTCCCCGCCGTAAACGGGCCGCTGATCTGCTCAGTCGTCAGCGGCGACGAGCAAAGTGATGTGCCCCGCTGAGGAGTTGATGATCACGAGCTCATGGAACTCCCCGTGCACACCACCCCAGTCGTGAAACGCCTCGCTCCCGAGCCCGCTCAAGTAGTGGATACGGTCGGCTGCGGCCAGGCGGTCGAACGCCTCGCGCCGCAGATTCGCCTCCAACTCGGCGGGCACGGCTCCGAACTGGTTCAACCACTCCCGCAGGATGAGCTCGCTCTTCTCCCGACTGACCGCTTCGTACGCGTCGGGGGTGACCAGCCTCAGCCAGTACGGGCCGTGCCTGGTCCCCTCCGGAAGGACTCCACCACCTGCGTAGTCGTCCCGGAACTGTTCATGCCCGATGAGAGCGGCAAGCAGTTCTCTGTCACCGACAGACTCCGAGGGGAACCGCAGATGCTTGGCATCGACCCACCTGAAGGCGTGCGTACTCGCATCCTGGAACTTGTAGTTCCGAAAGTTGATGAACGCGCTGCCTTCGTGGGTGAGCCAGTTCTCCATAGGACCTCAGATTAGAAGCGGGCCAGGCACGGCCTGCGGACCCATCGGATACTCACCGCGCCGGGGCGGGGCCGCTCAGGCGATGCGAGTCCCGGTTCCGCTCACCCGCACCTGGGCCTCGCCTTCGCGTAGTTCCACGGTCAGGACGCCCGGGCGGCCCATGTCGGCGCCCTGGTGGAGCGTGAGGACCGAGGCGTCCGGGACCAGGCCGAGTTCGCGGGCGTAAGCGCCGAAAGCGCCGGCCGCCGCGCCGGTTGCCGGGTCCTCCACGACGCCGCCGACGGGGAAGGGGTCGCGTACGTGGAAGACAGTCCGGGACTCGCGCCACACCAACTGCACGGTGGTCAGGTCGAGTCGGTGCATGAGCGCTTCGAGACGGGCGAAGTCGTACGCGAGGTCTGCGAGGCGCTCCCGGGTCGCCGCACCGACGACGAGGTGGCGGGCGCCCGCGAAGGCGATACGCGGGGGCAGGGCGGTGTCGAGGTCGGCGGCGGGCCAGTCGAGGGCGGCGAGCGCCTCGGCGAGGTCCGCGTCGCCGATCGCCTCGATGTGCGGTTCGACGGTCGTAAGTGTGGCCCGCATGACGCCGGCGTCCTCGGTCACGCTCACCGGCACAGTCCCCACCCGGGTGGCGAACACCAGGTCGCCGGGGCCGATGCGGTCGCCGAGGGCGACGGCCGTCGCCACGGTGGCATGACCGCAGAACGGGACCTCGGCCTTGGGGCTGAAGTACCGGATGGTGAAGGCCCGCCCACTCGCGTCGTCGAGGTCCTCGGGCGGGGCGGTGAGGAACGCCGACTCGCTGTAACCGAGATCTGCTGCGATGGCGAGCATCGCGTCGTCGTCGAGTCCGGCCGCGTCCAGGACGACCCCGGCGGGGTTGCCGCCGTGGGGGTCGGAGGAGAACGCGGTGTAGCGCAGGATTGCGGGCTGTGTCGTCACGATCGACGCAACTCCGCGGCCCGGCGGATTGTTCCCGCCCCGGTCCTGAGCCGATCGGGACATGGCGGCGGCGGCAGATTCACAATCCCGACGTCCCGACGTCCCGATATCCCGGTCGCCCAGGACAGGGCGGGCCTGGCAGGGTGTCCGTCATGAGCTCCGAGCCCGCGCACTCCCAACCGGTCCGCCACCACGACCACGGCAGGTGGCTCGTCCAGTACACCGGCCGGATGCTCGTGGTCTGCCCGAAGTGCGGTGGCCGCGCGCTCGTCGTGCCGCTGCCCGGCCTCGCGGCGCCGAAGTACTTCAGTGAGCTGTTCGTCCAGCCCCGGCGGCTTACGTGCGCCGGCTGCGGCGCGGTCGCCGAATGGACGGCCGAGCAGCGGGGCGCCGGTCTGGTCGGCGCGGTGCCCGGTGGCACCGAGGACCCCTTCTTCCGTCGGCCGCTGTGGCTTCAGACCCGCTGCGCGGGACGCATCCTGTGGGCCTACGGCGAAGAGCACGTCGACGCCCTCACC
Source organism: Streptomyces sp. NPDC056222 (assembly GCF_042264065.1). NCBI lineage: Bacteria > Bacillati > Actinomycetota > Actinomycetes > Kitasatosporales > Streptomycetaceae > Streptomyces > Streptomyces sp. NPDC056222. The sequence continues at coordinate 67,150 of NZ_JBHJTL010000001.1, forward strand.
GCCTACGTGGGCGCCCGGCTTCGCCAGCGTCACGCGTCCCCGACCAGGGGGATGTTCGCCCGGCTGCCGGCGTGGATGAAAGCGGCGGACCGTCGTGACGAGGTGCTGGCAGGCCTGGACACCCTCCGGGCGCTCGCCCGCCGTTCGGCCCCCGCCGACCGCTCCGACGCGGCACACGAACGCGGCGACCGCCCACGCCACCACGGCAGCCTCTACTTCCGCGGCGGCCCTTACCAGCAGCTCCAGCAGCACTAGCAGCGACGAACACGCGGCGAGTCGGATGAGCGCGCCCCCGAGCGCGGGAGTGCGGCCGATCGGCCACCCAGCTCGCTCGGCGGCGCCCCCAGGGCGATGTGACGGACCGCGAACGAACAGGGGGCTTTTCATGGCACTGCATCCGGAAGGCATGTTCACCAGCGGACCGATCGCGCACCTCGTCGGGCTCGCAGCCGGCGGGACCGACCCGTTGGAATGGGAGATGTTGCGCTTCAAGAGGGTCTCGCGGACCAATCATTGGGACGCGTCCTGGCGTTGCGCCCTCCAGCCGCTCGCCTCCCAACTGGACTACCTGGCCACCGCGTTCAGCGACGAGTTCTTCGCGACCTGTCCGGACGACACGCGACGGGTATGGACAACAGCCGCCGGAAGCAAGCCCCTTCCCGAGTTCATGACCGAGCTGGCGATGCTGCTGCGGCTCGCGGACCGTGGGAGGCACGCCTCGTACGAGGAGGTACCGCTCGCCGTATGGGAAGTGCGCACGCAGTTCCCGCTGCTGCGGGGGCTGGACGACTGGACGTACGACGGCGAGCACGCCTCGTACGAGGACAGCGTGAGGGCGTTCATCGAGAGCGAGCACCCTTTCTGCTTCTACGAGTTGATACCGCGCCTCACCCAGGCTCTGGAGGCGCAGGCCCTCTGCACGCAGTCGGCCGCCTTCGCCGCGTCCTTCCGGACCCTCGTACCGGAGGCGACACCGGAGGTTCTGAACACCCTCGCCCGCACCACCTTCGCCCACATGGCGGAGCACCATGGCTGAGCAGACGACCTCGTACGCCGTCTTCCACGACGAGCCCTTTTCCGAACTGCACGGGCACGCGTCCCAGGCGGTCGTCAGCGCCGACGAGCAGTGGATCGCGGTGAGTTCGGTGCTGCAGGGAAGCAGCCGCGTCGCGCTCTTCCACGCCGCCGACCTGTCCTGCGCCCACCTGCTGACATTCACGATGGACGCCGAGTCGATCGCCTTTCACCCCACGCTCCCACTCCTCGTCGTCGGCCTGGACAACTATGACGAGTACCGACGCGAAGGCGGCCTCACCCTCTTCGAACCCGGCACGGGCCACCGCGTCGACTTCGCCGACCCCGCCTGGGGCATCGAGCCGGTCCGCTGGCTGGACGACCGCACGCTCGAGCTCACATTCTTCGCCCTGCACCCGGACGACGAGTACACGCACCTGATGTCCCGGGCCACCGTCGTACGCGACAACTGGCTCGGCCTCACCCCCGACGCCCTCGACCTGACGGCGCTCTACCGGACCCCGCTCGACCCGGACGGACCGTCCTTGTACGACGACATACCGCCCGCGCAGCCGCTGCTGCGCGAACTCGCCGAGCGGGCAGGCCGGACGTACGACGCGCGGGGCGGGGTCCGAGCCGTGGCCGGGCTGCGTGACGGCCGTGTGCTCGCCACCCGCATGCACACGGCGGTGGAGTGCTGGGCCCCCGACGGATCGCTGCTGTGGAGCGTCCCCGCGCCCTCGGCGAGCGGCGGCACGCGGATCGAGCTCGCAGCCGACGAGCGGACGGTACGGGTCGCCGTTTCCGGCCCGGACTCCCGCACGCGGACCGACTTCCCGCTCGTCGCCACCTCGGACGGCACGGTTCTCGACCGCCCATCCGTGCCCTTCTCGGCCGCGCTGTCCGCCCGTACGGACGGGGTCTGGGCGATCCGGGACACCTACGACCGCAGCTTCGGGACCGAGCCGCCCACCCCACCCAACACCCGGATCTTCGCCGCCGACGGCACCCGGCTCGGCGGGGTCCAGGAGCCCGACAGGTACGACCTCGTCCCGCTCGACGTCCGCCGCTGCCCCGAGCTGCTGTACGGACGGCGAGGACGGGAGGTGATCGCCCTCGACCCGACCGGCACCATCGAGACGGCGCTCTTCACGGTCGACGCGCCTCTCGGCAGAGCGGTCTACACCGACGACGCGGCCGGCCCGGCGCTGTTGCACGGACGGACGGAGCTGGTCCGCAGGGCCTTCCCGTCGGGCGAGATCCTCTGGAGCCGTCCGCTGGACTCCGAGGTCAAGGACCTCGACACACACGCCGGGGCTCTGTACGCCCTCTGCCTCGACGGCACTCTCGTCTCCTGCGACACGGCCGACGGGACGTTCCTCGGCCGTCGCGCGCTGCCCCCGTACGGCCCCCTCTCGCTGCACGCGGCCCCGGACGGCACGATCCTCGTCGGCACCGCCGCCGGCCAGATACTGCGCCTTCCGGCGGACTCCCGCCCGCCGACCGGTCCGGCGGGCCGGTAGCAGCGGTGCGGGACACCGCGGTGGGAGAGGGGGCCTGCGGCGCCGATTGCAGGACGTACAAGCGCAGCGAGGTCTTCGCCCCGCCGACGTAAGCGGCATCGAAACGACCCGCACGGCTCGTCCGCCAGGTGTGAGGGGAAGAGTTGACTAGTCGTCAAAACGTGTCTCCAGAGCGCCTACTGACCACGGTCGCCGGCCTGTGCGGCGGAGGTCACCGGGGTAGGAACGCGTCTGGGGTTTCGTCGTCGCGCTCCATGTGGCAGCGTGAGCGCCGTGATCATCAGGATTAGTGAGGCCCGTGTCCGTCCTGATCGCTTCGAGGCGTTCCGCGACGTGATCGTCAGTGCAGTGAGTGAATTCCCGGCTCTCCACCCCGGGTTGGTGGACCACGAGGTTCTGGTCGCGCCGCCGGACGGACTGTTGTACGTCAGTCGCTGGCGGAGCGAGGAGGATCTGGTCGCCTATGCCGGCGAGAACTGGCGGGACCAGCCGGTGGTTCTTCCCGGCGAGCAGGAGTACTTGGTGGCGCCACTTCAGGTTCGGCACTTCACGGTCGCACCGTTGACCTGACGCCCGGCAGCGATGGCGCCGGCGCAGCGGTAGGCGCCGGTGCCTCGCCTGAAGTTGCGGGTCTGCTACTTCTCGTGCTGGCGACGCACCATCTCGGCGATCCAGGCGGGCGCGAACGGGGACGTGCAGTTCGGGGGAGTCGGGTAGTCCTTGAGCACTTCCAGGCGCTCGCCGATGTCGATCGCGCGGGCGCGGTACTCGGCGTGCTGAATCCCGATCTGCGCCAGACAGTGGTTCATCGCCCACTGCAGACGATCGGGCGCGTCCTTCATCTCCACTTCGATGACGTCGAGCAGTCCCGCGAGGTCGAGGCCCTCGGGCTTCTTCGCCACCCGCTCGGTGGTCAGCGCCCAGCCGGCGCTCGCGACCACAGGATCCGGGTCCTTGAACCAGGCGAGGCGCAGTTCTTCGGAGGCCGGGTTCTTCTTCACCACGTAGTTCACGAGCCAGTCGTGAACCTTGGGGGCGCGTGCCTCCCGCACCATGGTGTCCAGCTCGTCGCGCTCGAATGCCTTCGGACGGCAGATCAGCATTGCCAGGAGCCTCGCCGCGGTGTCTTCCGTCGCCCAGAGTTCGCGCGCGAGATCCTGCTGCGTCTTGAGCTGCTTCGCGAGTGCGCGCAGCTTGCCGAGGTTCACACCGTGATCGTCACCGCGCTTCTCATTCGCCGCGCGCATCTTCGGGTCCTCAAGCGCGGCCAACTCAGCCATGACCTGCGCCACCGTCGTCCCGGCCACGTCAGCCTCCTGTCCGTCGAGCATGGAATCCAGCCTACGGCTCGACGGTGACGGGCAGCCCTTGGTGACCCCGGGGCCGGATCGTCGTACCCATCCGTCCGAGTACGAGCGGGACCGCACTCGGACCACAGCGAACCGGGGTTGCCCTTCCTGGCGCTGGTGGATGTGATGTCGATCACTCCCTGTGATCCGTCTGCGCGCGCCGGCGGCTGGTGCCACCCCATGGGCGGTGCCGTGCGACTCAGACCACGGGAAGGGATGGATCGGGAGTCCAGGGGGTTGGTGCGGTGATGGCCCAGCGTTCGTGGTCCCGCCAGCCCCCGTCGATGTAGAGGTACGAGGGCGAAACCCCTTCGTAGTGGAAGCCCAGCCGCTTGACCAAGGCCAGGGACGCCTTGTTACCCGGTTGAATGTTGGCTTCGAGTCGGTGGAGCCGCAGGTCGGTGAAGGCGTACTGCAGGGTGGCGGTGAGCCCCTCGGTCATGTAGCCGTGCCCTGCGGACGGGGCGAAGGCCGCGTAGCCGAGGGACGCGCCCTGGTAGCGGCCCCGGATGATCGAGTTGATGTTGACCATGCCGGCCGCTGCGCCGGTCTCCCGGACACGAATCAGGAAGCCCCGGTTGGTGGCGTCGTCGAAGCGGCCCATCCAGGCCTGGAACTCCTCGGCGGTCCCGGGTAGTTGCATCCATTGCCCGTGCAGCTCGGAGCTGGCCTGCACGAGCGTGCAGAACTCGTCCTGGTCGGAGCGGGTCAGCGGGTGGAGTTCAACGCGTGACGGCATCTTGAGCATGGACCAACGTTAGGGCCTGAGAGTGCCGGGGCACCCGAGTGATCCACTGATGCGATGACCTTGGCGTGGGTCGTGGCGATGTGACCGGGGCGCAGAGGGCGGGGCTGGAATCGGGGCTGCCGGGCCGCCGGGGCCGCCAGGGCACCGCGGCTACCGGCCCGGGCCCAACGCCGACGGTTGCGCGTCGAGCAGATCGGAAACCCGTGTCGGCCCTGTGAGCTTCGGCCGGCGCCCGCCGCCGCCCCCCCGGGCCCGCGCGGAGGCAGGCCCGTCGTTCGTGTTCGCCACGATCAGCTCGCGCTGGAGCTCTGCCAGTACGGACAGCATCCCGAACTTCGCTCGCCCCTCCATGGTGGCGGTGTCGGTACCCCGCTCGATGACATGCAGCCCGATACTGCGCTCGCGCAGCTCGGCGCCGAGGGTCACCAGGTGCGCACGGAGCGGGAGAGTCGGTCGAGCCGGGTCACCTTCAGCGTGTTGCCTTGGCGCCGCAGTGCAAGTCTTGCCGAATGATCGACGTAGAGGGCTATAGTGCTAGGCAACTAGATAAATGGAGGAACCGCGGTGATTGAGTTCCACCTGAACGGCCGGTCCGGCCTGTCCCCGTACCAGCAGCTGGTCCAGCAGGTGCGGCATGCTCTGCGCCTGGGCCTGCTGAAGGAGGGAGACCGGCTGCCGACGGTCAAGGACGTCGCGAGGCAGATGGCGGTCAACCCGAACACGGTGCTCAAGGCGTACCGGGAGCTGGAGCACGACGGCCTGGTGGCCGCCCGTCCCGGCGTGGGCACGTTCGTGACCCGCACGCTGGCCGACGCCTCGCTCGCCGCGCACGGGCCTCTCCAGAAGGACCTGCAGCGCTGGCTGACCAAGGCCCGCCTGGCCGGGCTCGACGACGAGAGCATCGAGGCGCTCTTCGTGAACACGTTTCGTAACGCCGCCGGGGAGGACGTAGCGTGAGCACTGTCTTGCGAGCCCAGGGCCTGGGCAAGAGGTACAAGCAGCGCTGGGCGCTGCAGAACTGCGACCTGGATGTCCCGGCAGGCCGGGTGGTCGGCCTGGTCGGCCCCAACGGCGCCGGCAAGTCGACCTTGTTGAACCTGGCCTCCGGCATGCTGACCCCGACGGCCGGCACCATCGAGGTGTGCGGTGGCCGTCCCGCCGAGGGTGTGGAACAGCTCGCCAAGGTCGGCTTCGTCGCCCAGGACACCCCGACTTACGCCGCGCTGAGCGTCGCCGACCACCTCAACTTCGGCAAGCGTCTCAACCCGAACTGGGACGACAGTCTGGCGCGCGACCGAATCCGTCGCCTCGGTCTGGACCCCAAGCAGCGGGCCGGCAAGCTGTCCGGCGGCCAGCGCGCGCAGCTCGCTCTCACCCTGGGCATCGCCAAGCGCCCGGAACTGCTCATCCTGGACGAGCCGGTCGCGGCTCTGGACCCGCTCGCCCGACGGGAGTTCATGCAGGACCTTATGGAGGCCGTCGCCGAGCACCAGCTGAGCGTCGTGCTCTCCTCCCACCTGGTCTCCGACGTGGAGCGAACCTGCGACTACGTCATCGTGCTGGTCGACTCCCGGGTGCAGGTGGCCGGAGACATCGACGACCTGGTCGCCTGCCACCACCGGCTCACCGGACCGCGCCGGGACCCGGACACGCTCCCGCCCGGTGTGCACGTCATCACCGCCAGCCACACCGACCGGCAGACCACCCTCCTGGTGCGTATCGACACCGCGGTCCACGATCCGTCCTGGACCGTCAGCCCGCTCGGTCTGGAAGACATCGTCCTGGCCTACATGACCCGGCCCGCCGATGCGGTACGTGACACCCGGCCCGCACTGGAGGTACTCCGATGATCTGGCTGACCTGGCGCCAGTTCCGTACCCAGGCCGCCGTGATGTTCGCCGCGGTGGCTGCCCTCGCCGCCACCCTCGCGGTCACCGGCCCGCAGCTGGCCGACCTCTACCGAACTGCAGGCAGCGGCCTGGTGGACCAGGTCTCCAGTTCGGACCAGTCCCTCTACTACGCCGGGCTGCTGGTCGTGCTCGCCGTGCCGGCGGTCATCGGGATGTTCTGGGGCGCGCCGCTGATCTCCCGTGAGCTGGAGACCGGCACCCACTACCTCGCGTGGAACCAGGGCGTCACCCGCACGCGGTGGCTGGCGACCAAGCTGGGCCTCGGTGCGGCAGCCGCCATGACCGCTGCTGGACTGGCCGCACTCGCAGTGAGCTGGTGGAGCAGCCCCATCGACCGGGCCGTCAACGGCGGCGGCGCGACGGACACGTACTTCCCGCGGCTCGACCCCGTGGCCTTCGCCGCACGGGGCGTGGTCCCCATGGCCCATGCCGCCTTCGCCTTCGTCCTGGGCGTCGCCCTCGGCCTCCTCATCCGCCGCACCCTGCCCGCGATGGCAACCACGTTCGCTCTCTACGCCGCCATCCAGATTGCCGTGCCGATGTGGATCCGGTCCCACCTGGCCGCCGCGGACCGGACCACGCTGCCGATCGAGCCCGATGGCGCCCCCATCAGCATCCAGGACGGCGCCAAGCAGATCGTCGCGCACCTCGAAGAAGTGCCCGGGGCCTGGGTCACCTCCCAGCAGACGCTGAACGCCGCCGGTCAGCCGGCCCCCGTGCCGTCGTCCTTCGCCGACTGCCTGCACACCGAGTCGGGCCCGCCGACCTTGCAGCAAGTCGAAGGCTGCGTCGCCGACCTCGGCGCCCAGGGCTACCAGCAGCAGGTGACGTACCAGCCCGCCGACAACTTCTGGGCCCTTCAATGGGCCGAGACCGGGCTCTACCTCGGCCTCGCCCTGGCCCTGACCGGGTTCTGCGCCTGGTGGATCCGCCGCCGACTGACCTGACAGACGCCAGTTTCACCACAGGACCAACCGTGAGGGGCGGCTCTCCGACTGCGGCTGCCCCTCACCGCGCCGCCGCAGTCGGAGAGCCGTCCTGCACGAAGGCAGTGGTGTCGGCGGCGCTGACCCGGCGTCCGTACTGTTCAGTGGGCATGGCTGCCGTCGACCTCCGCGTACTTCTCCAGCAGCTTCATCGCGTCCATCACCGGCCGGTGGGCGGTGTTGTTGCACCTGAAGCCCAGCGTCCTCAGCGGCGGCGGCAGCATCTGCCGGTAACAGGGCCGTGCGTCGGCATGGACCGACGTAGTGCGAAACTCGGGCCATGACCTCACCCGAGCTCAGCGAACTGGACTATCTCCGGGAGATTGAGCGCCTCGCCAACCGCGTCAGCGTGGAGGCGTCCAACGAAGGTTGGCTCTCGTTCCCGGCAGACCCGGAAGATTCGACACCGTTGCAGCACAGCGTGAACGTGCTTGCTCAGGCTCTGCGCCACTACCACTTCGCAGGCGATGGCTGTATGGAGGAGGACCGGTCTCTCGTCCGGCTCGTCGGAGCCTCGGTGCTGAAACCCGGGGTCATGCCTGCCGGGGTGGAGGAGGCGTACGAGGAGGTGTGCGCCCGGATCGGCGTCGAGCCCAGGGCTGAGGGCTGGGCACTGTGGAACACCTGGAGCGACGAGGGGTCGGCGGTGACCATGGTGGTGTCGGCTGTCGAGACGACTCAGGGTCTCTTCGGGAACTGGTCACGCGGGAGGGCGGTCGATCCGGTGTCACCGCTGCCCTCCCAGATCGCCGTGATCCGTCAGGGCTGGATAGGGCCGATGACCTTCTCGCCCCGCGGCGTCCGCCGGATGGGCCTTGGCGGGCAGCCGCTGTCCTAGGTTCTGGCTCTCGGTGGGCGACGGGCCACATGACGATCGTGGCGAAGTGCGGTGCGGCCTGTGGGTGATGGCGAGTTCGCCGGTTCGCCCAAACGGTCGAGCGGTACCTGGAGCCGGTTCCAGGCTCCGGCAGACGAAACCGACGGCCCGTCCCGCGTCAGGGTGGATATCGACACCCACAGCGCGGTCGTCCTCGCGGAACGCGAGGAGCACCGTCTGGCCATACTCGCGGGTAGGGTCGGTGTTCATGACACGTGTTGCGCTAGTGGGTGTGGGTGCGGTGGGGGGCGTCATGGCCGCTGGCCTGGCTTCGACCGGGCGGCTGGAGGTGACCGCGTGCGTGCGCTCGCCACTGGGCGAGCTGCGGATCGACCGGCCCGAAGGCGCAGTTGAGAAGGTATCGATTCCGCAGGTCCTCGACCCTGCCCAGGCGTCTGCGGTCGATTGGGTGGTGCTGGCGACCAAGGCCCACCAGACGGCGGGCGCGAAACCGTGGCTGGAGCGGCTGTGCGCCGCCGGCACTCGTGTCGTGGTGCTGCAGAACGGCGTCGAGCATCGGGAGCGCGTCGCCCCGCTTCTGGGCGCTGCGGCCCGCGTGCTTCCGGCCGTGGTGGAGATCTCCGCCGAGTCGCCGCAGCGTGGCCACATCCGGCTGTTCAACCGCCCGAGGATCGTGGTCCCCGAGGAAGACGACGGTGTGGAGTTCGCCGCCCTGTGCCAGGGCAGTGGCATCACCGTGTCCCTGACCGACGACTTCGTGACTGCCACCTGGGAGAAGCTGTGCCTGAACGCGGCCAACGGCGCCATTACCGCTCTGACGACGCGCCGTATGCCGGTCTTCGACAATCCGCGCGTCGCACAGTTGGGCCGCGCGTTGGTGGAGGAGGCGCGGCAGGTTGCTACCGCTTCAGGTGCGAACCTGCCCGATGACCTGGCCGACCAGGTCATCGCCCGGCTGCGCACGATGCCGGCGGAGTCCGGCAGCAGCATGCTGTGGGACCGCCTGGCCGGCCGCCCACTGGAATACGACGCTCGCAACGGCGCTGTCGTGCGCGCGGGTGCCCGCCTGGGCATCCCCACGCCGTACAACGACACTGTCACCGCTCTGTTGGAGGCCGTCAGCCCATCAGGGGCGTGACGCAGCGTCACCAGTCACAGGACTTGGTGACCTGAGTCGCACGGGGCTCAGTCCCACCAGAGCGACCACATCGTCGAGCGGACCATGCCGTCGCCGACGCGCTGCGGGTCCTGCACCGTGTCGCTGCAGTAGCCGAACAACTCCGTGGCAGCCTGCGCAGCTGCCCGGGGATCCAAGGGGGGCCTGTCGACGACCAGCTCCATGTGGGCGCCCTGAGCGAGGAAGAGCTCGGCTCCCCACTGCTCGTGCCAGCGCCTGAGCAGGGCTGCATCATCGGCGAGGGCCAGGAGCCGGTCGCCGTAGCCGTACCAGTTGCCCGTCCCGATCAGGTAGGGCAGCACGACAGGAACCTCATAACCCCCTCGCGCCGGTACGAAGTTGAGCCATCGCGGACCCGAGCTCCAGACATCCTGGTCATCGGACGCCCAGCGCGACACCCCAGGGAGCGGCTCCGCGAGCGCGGGGCCCAGTAGCGGTGCCAGTCGGTCCGGGTCGTAGTCGTCGCGCCAGCCCTCCTGGTCCTCCACGTCCCCACCGGCGCAGTCCATCGACCAGCGGAAGCTCGACACCACGACGGACGCAGCGCGGGCGTCGTGGTCCTGGCACACCACCTCGGCCATCAGGTCCTCCAGGGCATCGGCATCAAACTTGTGGTGCAGACTGCCGCGGGCCAGGTCGTCCGGCGACTCCCAGGAGGCGTAAGGCCACCAGCCGGTCTCCGGGTGCCTCCTGCGCCACTCGTCCCAGACGCCGTGCATGCGCCCTCGCGCCACGGACACCCCGATCACCTCGACGCCCGCGGCCGTCGTGGCCCGCTTCAGCGTCGCGTGTCGAAAGCGTGTGCGCAGGGCGTGAAGGAGCTCGTCGGCGGGGACAAGCGGCTGGTGGAGGAAAGTGCTCACGAGTTCAGGACCCTACGGACCACCCCGCCCCCACGCATTCCTTTATCTCCCACGACGGCAGCCCCTGGAAAGGGAGGACTCAACAAGGAAACAGGCCCTGGACGACGTGCGGCGGCGGCTGCGGCACCGCTCTTCGAAGGGGCGGTGCGCAGCAGGCGGGAGCGCCGCCCACCGCTGATGTTGCGGCAGTGCTAGAGCGGTCGGCGAGGGTGCGGGACGGTGGGTGCGGAGCGGGACGGCCTGCCGAGCCGCACCGGGACTCCGGGGGAGTACAGGACGCTGACCGGAGCCTCGCGTGGCGTCGGGAGGCCGGCCGAAGCGAGCAGGTTCTCCTCGCACATGAGCAGTTCCGCTCGGTACAGCGGCCAGCGCGGATGGTCGTTCGGCAGATACGCAGCCCCGCCGAAGAAGCCGTTGTGCATACCCCAGCGGGCGGTGAGGAAGTGCTCCAGCTCGGTGGGCTCGTTGATCCGCTCGCCCCTGGCCACCGTGATACGGCTGTGCGCACCGCGCGGGCCGGGCCAGCGGCGGGAACTGGCGTATTCGACGGTGGCGCCGTCGGTGCGGACGCTCATCCGGGACCACAGATACGGCAGCCGGAAGCCGACCCGCCCCATCACGACCGGGATGAGCCGTGACGCGTCCATCGACCGGAACACGACACCGCGCCGCCCGTGCGCGTCGACCGAGTACAGGCGCACATTGGTCTCGGGGAACGAGCCGAGGTACGGCACTCCGGGCAGCCGGAGCCAGCCGACCCGGTGCATCCGGAAGGCCACGAGCCCCACGTGGCTGACCCCGTCGTATGTGTCGGGCGCGGTCCCGCTCGGCAGCAGCGGGGCCACGACGTCCGGATCGACGGCCCAGTGGATGAACGCGAGGTCGAGCCACTCCTGAGTGAGGAGCGGGCTCCGTATGGGGGAGGGGGCGTCGGGAGTCACGGACGAGGGGGGCTGCACGGCGCAAAGAATGACAGAGCGCCCGCGCGCTGCCGCTCCACGCCCCCTCCGGTCGCCCGAAATGCCCGATCTGTGGACTGCTGTGGAAGAGCCCCTGCGCGGACCGAATCTCCTAGGGGCGGGGCCCAAGGGTCTGCGGAGGCCCGCCGCCCCAGTACCGCGCTCCCCCTCGACGGGCTCGTAGTGGTCGAGGACCACGACCAGAGCGGATACGCGACCTGGCCGAGGCCATCCGCAACCTGTGAGCGAACCCCTTCTGCCACATTCACAACAAAGGCCCTAGCCGCCCAGGTCGAATTCGGAGCTGGGGTGCACCTTGATCGGGAGGCCAAGGCCTGTCACCCGCGTGGGTAGGTCGTGTGGCCCTTCCGCCTGGACCACCATCTCGTCGTCACCGAGCGGCACGGGGTCGATGTCCAGGAGGGTGCCGCCGACGGTGGACAGCTTGGCCGCCAGGTCGCCGAGGTCGGTGCCGACCGGCACCGTCAAAAGCCACTTCATCGACACCTCTCGGGTCACGCGATCCATGGGGCCCGTTCTCCGTCGTATCCGGATTCACCGTATCCGCGCCGAGCTTTCCGCAGCTCAGGGCTTCCGCAGCAGGAATGAGTACGATGCCGCGGCGTTCACGATCCCACGGCCGTAGCCCGGATCCCAGGCCTTGCCGGTCGTGTTGACCAGCCCGGCCAGCAGCGCCTCGCGCAGCTCCTCCGGGCTGAGTCCGGGGAACGCGGAGAGCATCAGTGCCGCGACTCCTGCCGCAACCGGTGTGGCCGCCGACGTCCCGTTGTCGAAAGGCGACCTGGGGGGCGCCGGAACTCCGCCGGGGCGCCCCGGGCCGAAGTTCCCGAAGAGGTGCGTGTACGACGCGAAGTCCGGCTTCTGCGACTCGAACATGCCGGGCCCTTGAGAGGAGTATCCGACGCGCTCTTGTTGGCTGTTGACCGCGGCGACCGTGATGACCTCCAGAAGGCTGTTGGAGGCGTGGACGGAGCGGCCGGGGCCGATACCGGAGCGGTCGCAGGCACCGCTCGGGCACTGTGCGCCGCAGTTGCCCGCCGCGAAGAACGCCGCCGCACCGGAGGCCACGACCTCGCGCACCTTGCGGTGGAGCGGGTGGTCGAGGTCCCAGATCTCGTGACCGGGCGCCAGCTCGCGGCGCGGGACGCCGGTGAACCCGTAACTGTTGTTCGTCAGGTGCGGCGTGCCGTCGAGTCGACGGTGCTCCAGCACCGCCTGGAACATCGTCAGGGCCCCGCCCGAGTCGGGCTGCCCGAGGAAGGGGTAGTCGTACAACCTGGCCGAGGGTGCCGCGACGAGGACGTCAGCGGCGCACATCGAGCCGTGGCTGGTGATCGGGGCGGCCCCGGGCTGGAGGGTCGCTCCCGGACGGGTGAAGCCGCCGGAGACCGGATAGACCTGCCCGTTCACGCCTTCGTCGATGATGCCGACGACGACGTTCTGCCCTCGGAAGCCGTCCTGCCACGGCCGGGCGACGCCCAGCAGTGCTCGGATGGTGTCAAGGGTGGCCCCGGGGCGGAACGGCCGGCAGTCGAGGCCTGTACGCGAGCGGGCGAGGTCGAACGCGTTCGCCTCGACATCCACGCCCGGCTCGCCCGGACTGCCCTCGTCCTCGTAGAGGTGGAGCGGGGAGCTCGCCCATACGCGGACACCTTCGCGCTCGCGCAGCTCCGCCAGTTTGGTGGGGTCCACTTCCACCGGGAGCACGACCGAGGTCGGTGCGATGTCGGGGTTGGTTTCCGGAACCGCGAACTCCCGCAGGGAGCCCAGGGGCTCGGGGCTCCCACCACCTTCCCGGGGTGGGCTGAACATGGGGACGGGTACGAAGTTCTCGCCCGGCTCGACACCGAGCCCTGACACCCTGTCGAGTTCGGGAAGGGCCTGGTCGAGGGCCGAGGTCTCGGAGGCCACGGCTGCCCTGAAGGCACCGAACCCCTCGGGCTGGATGTGTGACGCTTCGGTTTCGAGCAGCACCTTGATCTTGGCCATGGTTCGGCTCTTCTCTCCGTCCGTCGGGAACCAGGCTGTTGCGTGGCCCTCTGGCGCGGCCGGAGCGTGCTGTGGCATCGCGGCCGCGCGTCGGACAGTCGTACTAGCACCTGCGAATTCGCGGTCGGGTCGGACCGGGACCGCTCAGTGTCGTAACCCCTCGGTCGGACGTCGAGGCGGTCCGTCGTCGAGTCGGTCGGACGTCGGGTGGGTCGGACGTCGGGTCGGCCGGGGTCACGGCAGGACTGGGGAAGCGCACCGGAGAATCGGCACCTACCACAAATCTATTGATATCGCCCATCATGCGCAACTCTGATGAGGTAGTTGACAGTTGCACGGCGGCTGTCCGTGATCAGTGCCGATACCTTGGTCGCCATTCCCGTGACGCGTCCGTGAATCGCCGCCCGGATGGATGAACGCGGCGGGCGTACGTCCCCGGTCGACCGCATGGCCTTCGCCGCACACGCCGACAGCCCGTCGCCGGCCCCGGCGCGCCGACGTGCTCCAGGAACTTGCAGCCCCCGTCGCCCTGTCGTACGCGCCGTGCACCTTCGAACGCTCCGGCGCCCTGCCGTGCGCGCGGTGTACTTTCGAACGCTCCGGCGCCCAGTCCTCCGCGCCGTAGGGCTTGACGCCAGGTCAGGGGGCCGGCCCCGTGTCCCATGGGCAACGCTCGCCCGGGGCCTCAGTCGGCGGCGAGCACCTCGATGCCGCGCGCCGTGAGCTGCTCGATCACCGGGTCGTGCGGGGCGGCGTCGGTGATCAGGCCGTTGATCTCTTCCCAGGGCAGGACGCGGAACCGTGAAGCGGTTCCGATCTTCTCCGAGGAGGCGAGGACGTAGGTGTCCGCGGCCCGTGCGGCCAGGGCGCGCTTCATCGCGGCCTCCTCGGCGTCGCCGGTGGTCAGGCCCGCGTCCGGGTGGACACCGGTGACCCCGAGGAAGCAGAGGTCGGCGGAGACGTTCTGCGCGGCCTCGACCGCGGCCGCACCGCACGCGACCGCGGAGTGCTTGAAGATACGGCCACCGAGCAGGAAGACCTCCGCCTGCGGATGGTCCAGGAGGGCGGCGGCGATCGTCGGACTGTGAGTGATCACGGTGCAGGTCAGGTCCCGGGGGAGCGCGTGGACGACCGCGAGGGCAGTGGTGCCGCCGTCGAGGATCAGCGCGCCGCCCGGCCGCACCAGCCCAGCAGCTACGGACGCGACCTTCCGCTTCCCGTCCGGGGCGACGGACTGCCGGGCGTTGTAGTCGGCCACGGCAGGTGAAGCGGGCAGTGCCCCGCCGTAGACCCGCTGGCACAGCCCCTCGCTCGCGAGATCGCGCAGGTCGCGCCGCACGCTGTCCTCGGAGATCCCCAGCGAGGCGGCGACGTCCTTGGCGATGATCTTGCCCTCGCGGGCGAGCAGATCCAGCAGGTGGTCGCGCCGTTCGGCAGCCAGCATCCGTACTCTCTCCTGTTCTTGCACGTTTCTGCATGTATCGTAGCGCGCCATGACCGACAAGCCCATGCTCGTCCTCATTGCCGGGCCCTATCGCTCCGGCACCGACGGCGACCCGCAGGCCATGGCTGCCAACCTCGCCCGACTCGAAGCCGCCGCGTGGCCGATCTTCGCCGCGGGCCACCTCCCCGTGATCGGGGAGTGGATCGCCCTGCCCGTCCTGCGCTCGGCCGGCGCCGGCCCCACCGACCCCCTCGCCGACCAGGTGCTGTACCCGGCCGCCGAGCGCTTGCTCGCCCACTGTGACGCCGTACTGCGGCTGCCGGGCGACTCCACCGGTGCCGACCAGGACGTCGCCACCGCTCGCCGCCGCGGCCTGCCCGTGTACCACGACGTCACGCAGATCCCGCCCCGCACCCCGAAGGAGGACGCGTGAGCCCACACCCCGGCATCGACGCCCCCGACCACCGCGGTCGCACCGACCTCGACCGCGCCGGACGCGACCTGGACCGGAACC
This sequence comes from Streptomyces sp. NPDC056222, assembly GCF_042264065.1. Taxonomy (NCBI): domain Bacteria; kingdom Bacillati; phylum Actinomycetota; class Actinomycetes; order Kitasatosporales; family Streptomycetaceae; genus Streptomyces; species Streptomyces sp. NPDC056222. The sequence goes on from NZ_JBHJTL010000001.1 coordinate 82,485, forward strand.
CCGATGTCGTGATCCGCGACGTCGAGCTCACCTCCCAGGGGTGGCACGTCCTGCGACGCACCACCTTCGACTACCGCCGCCGCGACGGACGCTGGGTCACCGAGCAGCGCGAGACCTACGACCGCGGCAACGGCGCGGTCGTCCTGCCCTACGACACCGAGCGCGGGCGCGTCCTGCTCACCCGTCAGTTCCGCTACCCGGCCTACGTCAACGGCCACCCCGACGGCATGCTGGTCGAAGCCGCTGCGGGGCTGCTCGACGCGGACGACCCGCCGGCCGCCGTCCGACGTGAGAGCGCCGAGGAACTCGGCGTCACCCTCGGCCCGCTCACCCACGTCCTCGATGCCTTCATGAGCCCCGGCTCCGTCACCGAACGGCTCCACTTCTTCGCCGCCCCCTACACTCCGGCCGACCGGACCGGCGCCGGCGGCGGACTCGAGGAAGACGGCGAAGACATCGAGGTCCTCGAACTGCCCTTCGCCGAAGCTCTCGCCATGACCCGCGACGGACGTATCACCGACGGCAAGACCATCCTGCTCCTGCAATGGGCAGCCTTGGACGGCCCTTTCGCCCCGGCAGCCGTCCACTGACGGCACAGCCCGACCCGGCCCGGCCGGACCTGCTGGCGGTCTTGCCGCAAGGGCGTGAGAGAGGGGCCGCTATCGGCCTTGGACGCGGAGGGATACGAGTGTCAGGTCCCGGAGTTCGTCGGGGGCTTGGGGGTGGAGCCCGGCTGAGATTTCGGCAAGGGTGCTGAACTGGCCGGGGTAGACCATGACCGGCAGGTCGCGACGCGTGAGACAGCAGAAGACGGCGAACTCTTCGAGGAAGTAGGCGCTGGACGTGTCGATGCGCTGTCGGCGTTCCGCGGCACTCACCATGGGGGAGTGTTTGGCGTGGTAGGCGCGCCCGAAGGCTTCCACCGAGGCGCGGAAGGCGTCGTCCTTGGCGAACAGGGTGCGCAGTTCGTAGTGGAACTCCGCGTACTCGGCGGTCTCCTGGACCTGGCTGCACGTGACGACGGTGAAGTCGGTCGCCGCACGGTATGCATCCAGGAGTGGCTGTTGGGCTTGGACGAACTGCCGACCTAAGTCGAGGGCGTGCTCGAGAGCCTGGTCGGGGTCCATGCCGCCGGTCGAGGCCAGCGTGAGGCGGTGGATGCTGTCGCCGATCAGCACGGTGCAGCGGCTGAAGTGGCGCGAGACCCACTTGAGCATGCTGTCGAACCTGGCCGGGGTGAAGCTGCTGTTCTCCAGGCTGACGCCGAGGAAGCACGCTTCGTGGTCGCCGAAACCGTTCAGGTGGGCAGCGGGGGAGACCGAATGGATCGCGGTCCTGTAGCGAGTCCGGCGTCTCCTTTCCGGACACGTGGAGGAGAGGGGAGTGGCAGGGAGAGCATTTGCGGGGTCCACGGTGAGGTTCCGCCTGAAGGAGTGGCCTGGCACGGGTAGTCGCTCTGCTTGATGACGTCCGGTGCGGAAGCGTTCCTTCAATCTCGCCGGCGCGGCGCGGCGCGGCTCGGGGAGCGGGGCCCCGGCCGGGAAGGGGGCCCGGCCGGGGCGGTGCCGGGTGTCAGTTTTCGGGGCACTCCTTCCACGCCAGGTGGTAGACGGTGCTGATGTCACCGTCGGTGGAGTCCATGGTCATGTAGCTGGTGGTGGCAGGGTTCGACGTGCCGGCGCTCACGCGGAGCTCGGTGTTGATGTTGAAGTTCCGCTGCACACCGCAAGGCGCCCACACGAGCTGCGCCCAGTCGGTGTCGTCGGTGGCCTGCCAGTTGTCCTCGTACGGGCCTCGGAAGGTATGGGTCCGGGACGCGGTGTTCGGCGAGCCCTGGAAGTAGTACGAGGCCTTCTCGGTGCTGCTCGCGCCGGGCCGGAGCGACGCGTAGCCGCGGTAGTCGGCGCTGGCGATGGCGTACGTGAACCCCTGGGGCACGTGCACCAGCAGGTTGAGCTGACAGTTTCTGCGGGCTGCCGTGGGCGGGGAGTTGCCGCCCACCTGCGCCAGGTACTCGCTGTAGGTGACGGTGAAGGCGGTGTTGTCCTCGGACACGGCGATGGCGGCGGTGCCCAGGGGGCAGCCGGAGCCGTTGACCGTGGCGATGTCGATGACGATCTTGTCCGGGGGCGGGTCGACGATCGACGACGGGCTCGCCTGTGTGGGCAGGGCCGAGGCGAACAGAGCGGCGATCGCTCCGCCCACGAGCAGGGGGACTCTCATGGTTCTCCCATCCAGTGCTTCACTGCCTGGCGATCGCGGGCACACGGATGCGTCCGGTCGCGGGGCGGGTTGCAGCGCGCCGCAGGTGCGGGCGGCAGTCATGGACCTTTTGCGGTGGATCGAGGAGCCGGCGGTGCGGAGGGTAGTCCAACAGCAAACCGTTGAACTATCATGTACATGTCAGGTTTGGGATTCCGGAGCTCCCACCAGTGCGGGCGGGAGTGGTCGAATGCTAGAAGCCCGGGCGCGGAAGGGCAGGGGGGAGCCCGGCCAACAATCGCCGCGCGAACGGCTCTCCTTTGGCTCGGAACGGTGGTTGTCGCCCCTGGCGTCCCACATGAACCAAGCGACCCATACGAACCGGGCGCCCCGCGCGTCACGCGTGCCCCTCACGTCACTTCTGCGTTCCAGGCGTTCTCTACGTCCGGCGGGCGCCCGGCCGGCACAGCCTTCAACCGAGCTGCTCGGCCAGGCCGACGATGATTCCCTCGGGGCCGCGGACGTAGCACAGCCGATAGACGTCCTCGTACTGCGCCAGCTCGCCGACGAGTTCGGCGCCGTGGGTGCGCAGGCGGGCTACGACGTCCTCGATGTCGTCGACAGCGAACATGACGCGACGAATGCCCAGCGTGTTCGCCGGCGCGTCCTTCGGCTCGCTACGGATCGCCTTCGGCTGGTGGAACATCGCGAGCTCGATTCGGCCGTGGCCGTCCGGTGTCCGCAGCATGGCGATGTCCTGTCGGACGTCGTCGATCCCGATGACACGCTCCACCCAACGTCCCTCGATCGGCGCCTTGCCCTCCAGTTCCATGCCGAGTTCGACGAAGAACGAAATGACGGCGTCGATGTCCTCGACAACGATGAGGACGTTGTCCATCCGCTGGATCGTCATGCCGGGTCTCCTTGGTGTCGTACGGCCACGGTGACCGCTTACGCCCCTGAGACGGAGGCGCCACGCCGTTCTCGACATCCCTGCCGCAACTTCTTCGCGTGCCGGGTGGGATCGTGGGACGCCTGGAAACCCCGGCCCGGGCCACACCCGTGAGGCCTGGGCCGGCACGCCATCCAGGCCCGGCACCCAGCGACCCGGGCCCGGCACCGAGCGACGGGGGCCCGGCACCGAGCGCCCCGGCCAGCGGCCGGGCGCCCATCGCGATGAGGATCGCACCGTGAGGACGCGGTACAGGAGCGCCGACCGTTCAACGCGCACTCGCCCCCACCGCGCGATCAGGGACGGGAGGCGGCCCCGCGCTCAGGGACGGGCGGCCGCGCCGGCGAGATCGGTGGGGTCCGCCATCCCCTGCTCACGAAGCGACCCCGTGGCAGCGTCAGAACCTGTGCCGGCGCCGCAAGCCCATGGGGCGGCCGTCCGGATCGACGAGGAGGTGGTGCAGGGGCGTCGCCAGCACCCTCTCCGTCCTGGGCAGTTCCGGAGGGACGTACCGGCGCAGGCGGCCCGACGGCCGAGGGCCATGACGCCCGCTCTCGTACCAGGCGTCCAGTGCGGCGGCGGTCTCCTCGAAGGCACCGAAGGCGGTCACGGGATCGCACAGGCCGTCCGGCGTCCACTCCTCCGTATCCCCGGCCGCACCCCTCCGCCCGCCCGCATCGTCGAGGGCTCCCAGGTGCTCGGACATCAGACCCAGGCGGAGGTTCCGGGCGAAGGCGCGCGCGCCGTCTCCGAGTCCCGCCGGGTCGCGTGGCCGCCGTGGGTCCGGACTCCTGTCGATCACGGCGCAGCTGAGTTCGGAATCGTGGGTCCACGAGCGGAGGTTGATGTTGTCGGAGCCGACGGACGCCCATACGTCGTCGATGACGCACACCTTGGCGTGCACGTAGACAGGGGTTCCGGCCCGGTTCACCAGGCCGTACACCGCGACCCGGTCACCGCCGGCGCGGCGGAGTTCGTCCAGCGCTTTGATCCGTCCGATCAGGTTCATGGGCAGCGTGATCCGGCCGTCCTGCTCCGGAACGGAGGGGATGACGGCGATCAGCAGCAGTCGCGGATGCGCGGTCAGTGCCCGGGCGAAGCAGGCCACCACGCGCGGGGACCACAGGTACTGGTCCTCGACGTAGATCAGCGTCCGGGCGCGTCGCAGCGCCTTGAGGTATCCCCGTGCGATGCTGCGCTCCCCGTCGGGGGCGAAGGGATATCCGCGCAGCAGCCGGTTCGGATAGGTGCGGAGCACCTGCACGGTGTGCGTACCGCAGGGGGCGGGATCGGCTTCCTGCGGGGGCAGGCGGCCCGCGTCGGTGTCCTCCCGGTGCACCAGCTGACGCAGTCGAGTCAGCGGGCTGCGGGTGAGCGGCGACGGGTCCTCCCACCGTTCGCGGAAGACGGCTTCGACGTCCCCGACCACCGGTCCGCGAAGGGCGAGCTGGACGTCGTGCCACGGCGGGTGCGGGCCGTAGGCGGACGCCATGCTCAGCGACTGGCGGTCGCCGCGGTGGGTGGCGTCGTCGTTGCGGTTGTGGCAGAGGTCGATTCCGCCGACGTACGCGACATCCAGCTGCTCCCGGCCGGGATGGCGCAGCACCACCATCTTCTGGTGGTGGGAGCCCCCGGGCCGCACCCGCATGTCGAGCAGACACTCGCCGCCGGCTTCCTCGATCTCCTCGCCGAAGTGGAGGTTCTGCTCCTGACTGAAGTGGAAGTTGTCCAGGTGGGAGCGCCACAGCAGACCCTTGACGATGACGCCGCGCTCGGCCGCGTCGCACAGGACCGTGCCGATCTCGGTGCCGTGCCCGTCAAGCCTCTCGTCGGGGTCGCCGCGCCAGTCGGTGAACAGGAGCAGGTCGCCGGCGCGCATCGCGCGGACGGCTGTCAGGAGCTCTGCGAAGTAGGCAGCGCCGTGGACGAGCGGCCGTGCCTCGTTTCCCTCGGACCAGGCGACCCCGCCCGCGCGGCGTTCGTCCAGGCGCGTCGCGGAGTTGCCGCGTTCACCGGACAGCAGAAGCCACTCAGCGTGGGTCACGACATCGGCCCTCCGATGTGCCCCTACCCACCACACCGCGTCTCACCCGACCCGGCAGGGACTGACCGGGTCGGCTGACCGGGTCGGGGGCTGACCGGTCCGGTCGGCCCGACCGATGGCGCGCCCTGTGAGCCTCGGAGGACGGTGTCCGGTCTCCGAGTGGCGGAATGGGCGGAGAGCCGTTGCGATGGGGCTCATGGACGAGCCGATTGCCCGCACGCGGTCCGTGCCGCCGCCGGCTGGTACGTGGACGGAATTGCCGCCCGCGGCGGGCGCCGTGGTGATGGCCACCGGCATCCTGTCCGTGGGCTTCCATCTCGACGGCCGTGAGGGGCTCTCGCGCGTCCTGCTGTGTCTGGCCGCACTGGTGTGGCTGCTGCTCGGTTGGGACTTCGGCGCCCGTCTGTTGGGCAGTCGGAGCCGCTGGCTGGCGGACGCCGACACCCCGCCTGGGCTGACCGCTGTCGCCGCCACCACCATCATCGGCGTTCGCGTCGCCCTCCTCGGCTGGAGCGCCTTCGCAGGGGTGCTGTTGGCGCTGGCTGTGGTGCTGTGGGCTGTGCTTCTGACGGCGGTGCTGCGGCATCTGCGGCGGCACATGCCAGGAGCCGTGTTCCTGATCTGTGTCGCCACGCAGGCGCTCGCTGTTCTGGCGGCGACCCTCGCGCCCGTCGGGGGCGACTGGCTCGCCTGGGCGGCGCTTGTCGCCTTCGCTCTCGGGCTGCTGCTCTACGTGGACGCTCTGGCGCGGTTCGACTTCGGGCAGATCGCCCGGGGGGCGGGCGACCAGTGGGTGGCCGGCGGAGCGCTGGCCATCTCGGCGCTCGCCGCGTCCAAGCTGCTGGCGAGTGCAGTGTGGTCCGGGTCTGCCTCCACGGCGCTGCGTACGGCCACTCTCGTGCTGCTCGCCCTCGACCTCGTCTGGTACGTCGTGCTGCTCTGCTCCGAAGTGCTGCGTCCGCGCCTTCGGTACGACGTCCGGCGCTGGGCGACGGTCTTCCCCCTCGGTATGTCGGCGGTCGCGTCCCTGTCCACCTCGGCCGTCACGGGTATCACCTGGCTCGACACGCTGGGGAGCGTGCTCCTGTGGGTCGCCGCGTCGGCCTGGCTGCTGACCCTGTGTGGGCTGCTGCGTGGGCTGGTCGCCCCTGCTGCCCCGCCGGTCGGCCGGTGAAGGCCGGTGGAGCAGCGAACCAGGGGCAACGGTGGGTTTCTCGGCGCGCGTGCCCCGATCCTGTGGAGCCGGTGGTGGAGGAGATGCAGGCAGTGCGGGGTGCCACCCGTACCCATGGCGCCATCGTGACGACACTCTGGCCCACCGTGGCGCCATGGAGCTTGCAATGGCGCCACGATGGTGCCACTATTGCGTCATGGACCTCACCCCGTATGTCGACAACCTTCGCCATGAACTCGGCGTCGCCGCCGAGGCGGGCGGGGACGAAGCCCGTGCTCTGGCCGACCGGCTGACCGGTCAGCTGGAGTCGGCCGCACGTCTGACGCTGCTGAACGCCCTGTCCGACGCCATGGACGAGATCACCCGCGACCTGGCGCCGGGCTCGGTCGATCTGCGGCTGCGCGGCCTGAACCCCGAATTCGTGGTGACCGCGCCGCCCGCCGCCGACGCCTTCGAGGAGGTCGGCACTCCGGTGCAGGCCCCGCCGGTGGCGGCCCCGGTGGAGGTCGAGGATGGCGCCACGTCGCGGATCAACTTCCGGCCGCCGGCTCAGCTCAAGGTCCGGGTCGAGGAGGCCGCGAGCCGCGAGGGTCTTTCGGTCAACGCCTGGCTGGTACGGGCGGTGGCCGCGGCCCTTGAGCCCGGAACGGCGGGCCGTAGCCGGAAGGATTCGACGGGCCAGGGCGTCGGACAGGGCTTCACCGGCTGGGTCCGCTAGCCGCACCCCGGAACCGCCTCACGATTGCACCGGCGCAGTCCGGGTGCGCCGGTCGCACCCGGAACGCCTCAAGTCACTGTCGCACCACGGCACTTCACCCGAGCGCCTGCGTCCATACGGCCACTCGGCTGCTCAGTACTCGGTCGCTCAGCTCGGTCACTCAGTCACTCGGTCAACAGCCACTCAGTCAAAGGGACGGCACAGCCATGCCTACTTTCGAAACCCCCGAACCCCTCTCCGCCACCGTCGAGCTCGAGATCGGGCGGGCCCGGATCGTGGCGGGCGAGCGCACCGACACCGTGGTCGAGGTGACGCCGAGCGACCCCGGCGACAAGCTGGACGTGCAGGCCGCCGAGGAAACCAAGGTCACCTGCGCGGGTGGGAAGCTGCTGGTCAAGGGCCCCAAGAAGCGCTCGCTCTTCGGCAAGATCGGCGCGGTCGATGTGACGGTCGAGCTGCCCGCGGGCTCGGACCTGACCGGCAGCACGGGCCTGGGCGAGTTCATCGGCGAGGGCCGGTTCGGGAACTGCCGCCTCACGACGGCGGCCGGGGACATCCAGCTGGACGAGGCCGCGGCGGTACGGCTGAAGACTTCGCACGGCGACGTCCTCGTGGACCGTACGACGGGCGAGACCGACATCCAAGGGTCGGGCCGCGTACGGGTCGGCCGGATCGAGGGGTCGGCGACCGTCAAGAACCTCAACGGCGAGACCGTGATCGGTGAGATCGGCGGGGAGCTGCGCGTGAACTCCTCGAACGGTCCGATCAGCGTTGTACGCGCGTCGTCCTCGGTGACCGCGAAGACCGCCAGCGGGGCCATCCGCCTCGGTGAGGTCGTACGCGGCCGGATCACGCTGGACTCCGCTGCCGGAGGCCTGGAGGTCGGCATCGCCGAGGGGACCGCGGCCTGGCTCGACGTACGCTCCACCGCCGGCCGCGTACGCAATGAGCTGGGGGCGGCGGAGGGCCCGGGGGAGTCCGAGGAGACGGTCGAGGTCCGGGGTCGTACGAGCGTCGGCGACATCGTCGTCCGCCGCGCGTAGGCGCTCTTGGCGGCGCGCGTGCAGGCGTGCGCACAGGCGGAGTTGGGGCTGAAGCGCCGGCACGGCGTACACATCGAACTGAGGGGTGGGGAGAGGGATGGAACGCGGATCACAGACCGGCGCACTCGGCGCACCCAGCACCCCCGGCGCACCCGGAACCTCCGGTGTGCCCGGAACCCCCGGTGCCTTCGCCTCCTTCGTCCGCTTCGTGATCTTCGGCGGCGGAGTCGGCCTCGCCTCCAGCGCGGCCGTCGCCCTGCTCGCCACCTTCCTGCCTTTCATCCTGGCCAACGCGCTGATCGCAGTGGTCTCGACGATCCTCGCGACCGAGCTGCACGCGCGGTTCACCTTCGCGTCGGGCCGGCGGCCCGACGTGCGCGGGCTGCTGCGCTGCGGCCTCCGCCACCACTTGCAGTCCGCCGGGACGGCCGTGGCCGCCTTCGCCGTGACCTCCCTCGCGATGCTCGTCCTGTACGCGTTCGAGAGCGCACCCCCTCTCGCGGTCGAGCAGACCGTCTACCTCTCTGCCTCGGCCCTCGCCGGCATCGGCCGCTTCCTGGCACTGCGCTTGTACGTCTTCGCCACCACCCGCAAGCAGCCCACCCCGGTCACCCTCGACCTGCACCGGCACCCGACCTGCCGCGAACTGCTCACCACCGCGTCCTGAACCGGACCGGGAACCGGGCGAAGGCCCGGGGACCCTCGTCCGGCCGTGACGGGATGCCGTGACGGGATGCCGTGACGGGATGCCGTGATGCGGATGCTCGCCCCGCACCTCTAATGCGCCAAACCGACGCCAGACACACGCCGAGGCGCCATGTCGCGCTGCCCGGCGCCGAAGGCCCGGCCCGCCCGTCGCCCAACGGCCCACCGTTTCGACCGGCAGCCGCTCTGACCGGCCACCACCCATCCGATGTGTCCGCCGAACCGTTTCGACGGACCATCCGCTCCGACCGACCACCGACCCAACGGGAGTTTCTCCGTGGCTACGTTCCTTTCCAGACTGGGCCGACTCGCCTTTCGTCGCCGGGGGGTGACCCTGCTGCTCTGGCTGCTGATATTCGGCGGCGTGGGCTTCGCGGCCTCGTCCGCGCCGGCGCCGCCCGCCGACACGTTCTCGATGCCGGGCACCGAGTCGCAGGAGGCCTTCGACCTGCTGACGGAGAAGTTCCCCGACGCGAGCGCCGACGGCGCCAGTGCCCGGGTGGTCGTCCGGGCGCCCGAGGGCACGAAGATCACCACGCCCGTGCAGCGGACGAAGGTCGAGCGCCTCGTCGCCGAGCTGGGGACGTCGTCCCCGCAGGTGGTGGGCGTCGCCGACCCGTACAAGACCCCCGAGATCAGCATCAGCAAGGACGGGACGACCGCCTACATGGTGGTGACGTACAAGGTCCCTGCGATGGAGGTCGGCGACAAGGCGCACGACGCGCTGGACGCGGCCACCGAGCGGGCCCGCGAGGCGGGGCTGACCGTCGAGGCCGGCGGTGACGCCGTGAAGATCGAGCAGGCCATGGGCGGCACCGGCGAGCAGATCGGCATCCTGGTCTCCGCGTTCGTCCTGGTCCTGACCTTCGGTTCGATGATCGCGGCCGGCATGCCGCTGATCACCGCGCTGATCGGCGTCGGCATCGGTATCTCCGGCATCACGGCGCTCGGCTCCACACTGGGCCTGTCCGGCACCACCTCCACCCTCGCGATGATGATCGGTCTCGCGGTCGGCATCGACTACGCGCTGTTCATCGTGTCCCGCTTCCGTGCCGAGCGGGCCGAGGGGCGTACCCCTGAAGAGGCCGCGGGACGGGCCGTCGGAACCGCGGGCTCGGCCGTCGTCTTCGCCGGTCTCACGGTCATCGTCGCCCTGGCCGGGCTCGCCGTGGTGGACATCCCGATGCTCACGAAAATGGGCCTGGCCGCGGCCGGCACCGTCGCGGTCGCCGTACTCGTCGCGATCACGCTGGTCCCCGCCCTCCTCGGCCTCGCACCGGTCAAGGTGATGGCCCGCAAGGGACGCCTGCAGTACGCCGTCAAGCCGCTGTCGGAGCGCAAGCAGCGCAGGGCAGCCAAGCAGGCGGCGAAGCTGGCCAAGAAGACCAAGCCCAACCTGGGCTCCCGCTGGGCAAGTTACGTCCTGCGCCACCCCGTGGCCGTCCTGCTCGTCGGTGTGATCGGCCTCGGCACGGTCGCCGTGCCGGCCGCGAGCCTGGAGCTCGGTCTGCCGGGCGAGGGCCAGATGTCGACCGAGACCACCCAGCGCAAGGCGTACGACCTGCTCTCTCAGTCCTTCGGGCCCGGGTTCAACGGACCCCTGATGATCACCGTGCAGGCCAAGGACGCCAAGGCGGCCGGAGACCAGGTCGGCGAGGCCCTCAAGGGGACGGACGGCGTGGCCTCGGTCTCCCCGGCCACCGCCAACAAGGCGGGCGACACCGCGATCCTCACCCTCATCCCCACCACCGGCCCGACCGAGAAGAAGACCGAGGAGCTCGTCCGCGAACTCCGCGACACCGCGGGCGACCTGGAGCGGGGAACCGCGTCCCGGATCCTCGTGACCGGTCAGACGGCCATGTTCATCGACTTCTCCCAGACCCTCGACGACGCGCTGCTGCCCTACCTGGGCCTGGTCGTGGGTCTCGCCTTCCTGCTCCTGATGGTGGTCTTCCGCTCGGTCCTGGTCCCGCTCAAGGCCGCCCTGGGGTTCCTGATCTCGGTGGCCGCGGCACTGGGCGCCGTCGTGGCGGTCTTCCAGTGGGGCTGGCTCGCCGATGTCTTCGGCATCGACGCACCGGGCCCGATCATGAGCACGATGCCGATCTTCATGATCGGCGTGGTCTTCGGTCTCGCGATGGACTACGAAGTCTTCCTGGTCAGCCGGATGCGTGAGTCGTACGCCCACGGAGCCCGCCCCGCCGAAGCGGTCGTCGACGGCTTCCGCTACGGCGGCCGGGTGGTCAGCGCGGCCGCGGTCATCATGATGAGCGTGTTCTCCGGCTTCATCATGGAGGACAACGACTTCGTCAAGATGATCGGCTTCGCCCTCGCGATCGCCGTCCTCTTCGACGCCTTCATCGTCCGCATGGCGATCGTGCCCGCGCTCTTCGCTCTCCTCGGCAAGTCCGCCTGGTGGCTGCCGAAGTGGCTGGACCGGATCCTGCCCCGGGTGGACGTCGAGGGCGAGAAGCTCGGCCGGGCGCAGGCCGCACCGCCCTCGCACCGGGAGCGCACCCTGGTCGGCTGACGACCTCACGGTCCGCGCGGCACACCTTTGGCGCCAATGGTGCCAGGCCTCGCCTCTCCGGCGTCGGACCCGCCAGAGGTTGCCGTGCCCCGCCGGGCCCAGGCCCGGGCCAGCCGGGCCATCCAGGCCAGCCAGGCCCGTCGGCGGGCCGTACCCCGCCAGACCCACCCAGGCCCGTCGGCGGGCCGTACCTCGCCAGGCCCCCTAGACCCGCCGACGTGGCCGCACCCCGCCAGGCCAGCCAGGCCCGCCGATGTGGCCGTACACCTCCAGACCCGTCAGCCCGTCAGACCCCGCCGACCTCAATGGTCCCGCCACCGCCCCGACTACCCCGACCGCCCCGCCCCTTGAACTCCCCGAAGAGAAAGGCCCGCCCACCATGAACACCGCGACCACAGCGGCCACCAGCACACGCTCCGCGGCGATCTCAGCGATCGGCCTGCGCAAGTCGTACGGCGACAAGGTGGTGCTCGACGGCATCGACCTGCGGATTCCCGAGGGCACGATCTTCGCCCTCCTCGGCCCCAACGGAGCAGGCAAGACCACCACCGTGGAGATCCTCTCCACACTCATCACGCCGGACGCCGGCCAGGCGCACATCGCGGGCCACGACGTGACCACCGACGCAGCCTCGGTACGCCGTCAGATCGGCGTCACCGGACAGTTCGCCGCCGTCGACGGGCTGCTCACCGCCGAGGAGAACCTCCTCCTCATGGCCGACCTGCACCACTTGGGCCGCGGCGAGGGCCGCCACCGCGCCGCCGAGCTCCTGGAGCGGTTCGAGCTGACCGAGGCGGCCCGCAAGAACGTCGCCACCTTCTCCGGAGGTATGCGCCGCAAGCTCGACCTGGCGATGACCCTGGTGGGCAGGCCGCGGATCATCTTCCTCGACGAACCGACCACCGGCCTCGACCCGCGCAGCCGCCGCGTCATGTGGGAACTCATCCGCAACCTGGTCACCGAGCAGGGAGTGACCATCTTCCTCACCACGCAGTACCTGGAGGAGGCCGACCACCTCGCCGACCGCATCGCGGTCCTCGACCACGGCAAGCTCGTCGCCGAAGGCACCGCACAGGAACTGAAGCGGCTGATCCCCGGCGGCCATGTCCGCGTCCAGTTCGCCGAGGAGAGCCACCTCGCCACCGCCGCCGCGATCTTCGGCGTGGCCACCCGCGACGACGAGTCGCTCACCCTGCAGATCCCCAGCGACGGCTCGATCGCCAACCTCCGCGCCGTCCTCGACGCTCTCGACACCACCGGCGTGCCGGCCGAGTCGCTCACCGTGCACACACCCGACCTCGACGACGTCTTCCTCACCCTCACCGGCCGGCACAACACCCCCACCGCGTCTGCCCCCGCCGTGTCCGCCACCGCTCAGAAGGAGTCGAACCGATGAGCGCCGCCACCCTCACCCCGGCCAAGCCCACCAAGGCCACCCGCTCATACGCCCTGCGCGACTCCATGACGATGCTGCGCCGCAACCTCAAGCACATGCAGCGCTACCCCTCGATGACTATCTCGATCCTCGTGATGCCGCTGCTGATGCTGCTGCTGTTCGTGTACGTCTTCGGCGGCGCGCTCGGCACCGGCATCGGTGCGGGAGCCGACCGCGGCGACTACATCAACTACCTGGTGCCCGGCATCATCCTGATGTCCGCGACCTCGGGGGCCGTTGCCACGGCGGTGTCCGTCTGCACCGACATGACCGAAGGCATCGTCAACCGCTTCCGTACGATGTCGATCTCCCGCGGCTCCATCCTCACCGGCCATGTCCTGGGCAGCGTCATCCAGGTCGCGGCGGTCCTCGTCCTGATCACCGGGGTCTCCCTCGCGATCGGTTTCCGGCCCGACGCCTCGGCCGTCGAGTGGGCGTCCGCAGCGGGCCTGCTCCTCTTCCTGGCCTTCGGCATGGCCTGGCTGTCCGCCGCGATGGGTATGGGCGCCAAGACCGTCGAGTCCGCGAGCAACGCCCCGCTGCCGCTGACCTTCCTGCCCTTCCTCGGCAGCGCGGTCGTCACCCCGGACTCCATGCCGACCGCCCTGCGCTGGTTCGCCGAGTACCAGCCCTTCACCCCGATCAACGAGACCCTGCGCGGCCTGCTGCTCGGCACCCCGATCGGTAACGACGGATGGATCGCCCTGGCCTGGTGCACGGGCCTCGCCCTGGTCGGTTACCTGTGGTCCCGCGCCGCCTTCAATCGCGAGGTCACACGCTGATCCCGACAGGGCAGGCACGGCGAAGGGCGGCTCCCGACCGATTCCGGGAGCCGCCCGACGGGCGCGGCCCCGCTTCCGGCTCCGGGCCTTGCCCGGTCAGTACAGTGCAGGCGTGCCCCCTCAGCCGTCTTCGCCCAACTGGCACTTCCTGTTCTCGCGCCGGGGCTGGATCTGGTGGATGCCCATCATCGCCGTCCTCATTGTCCTGATCACGGAGATGGCCGTCCAAGGGCGGGAACCGGTGAGCTTCCTGCTCACCGGTGTGCCCCCCTTGGTCTCCGCGACACGTGGGCCGAGGGCAACCGCATGGTCGGCCTTCGGCTGCCTGGCGCTGCAGATGCTGATGGCGGCGGCCCGTCCGGGCCACTTCGACGAGCAGCACCACGTGGCCCTGTACATGGCCACCCTCGTCATCGGCGTCGTCAGCATCCTGCTTGCCAGGCAACGCCAGAACACCGAGAAGCACCTGATCAGGGCGAACTCGGTGGCCGAGGCGATGCAGCGCACCCTGCTGCGCCCGGTGCCGTCCCGCCTCGCCCATGTCAGCGCCGCCGGCTACTACTCGCCGGGTGAGGGCGGCACGTTCGTCGGCGGCGACCTGTACGACATGTGCGAGACGCCGTTCGGGGTCCGGGTCATCATCGGGGACGTTCGGGGCAAGGGCCTGGACGCGGTACAGACGGTCGCAGCGGTCCTGGGGAGTTTCCGCGTGTCCGCCCATGAGTGGCAGGACCTCTCCGTCCTGGCGGACCGGCTCGAGCTCAGCATCGTCCGCAACGGCCCCAAGGCGGGCACCGGTGATCCCGAACTGTTCGTGACGGCACTGGTCATGGAGTTCGCCGGTGACAGCGTACGTATCGTGGACCGCGGTCATCCGGCACCGGTCGCCGTCGGCCCGCACGGGGCCCGCCATCTGGCCACTGCTCCCGCGCTGCCGCTGGGACTCGGAGAGCTTTCCGCCGGCCGGGTCCCGGCCACGGAACACGTCCTGCGGCGCGGTGAAGTCCTCGTCCTGTATACCGACGGCCTCAGCGAGGCCCGCAACACCGACGGCACCTTCTACCCCGTCATGGAACGGCTCGGCGAGCACTTCCGCACGAGCGAGCCGGATCCCCAGACGGTCGTGTCGTTCCTGCGGACCGACAGCGACAGTTGGTCGGCGGCCTCCGAGGAAGACGATCAGGCAGTCCTCGCCATCACACTGACCCCGCCGCCACCACGGCATCGCGTACACAACTGAGCTCCTGTGGCGGCGGGTTCAGCCTCGGTGTGCAACCGCGGGGGCATGTCACGGCGACGCTACCCAAGAGTTGTCTGTACAACTCGGCGTCGCTGTTCTCCGACTCGTCGTCGCGAGTTCACTCCCGACTGCTGCGATACACGCGCCATTTGAACAGCGCTTGATCGAGGAGGCTCGAGTGAATCTCGTAGTCAACGGCGACGCGGAGAGCGGGCCCGGCGGGTCCGCCGAGCCGGTCACCGGCGTGACCGGCTGGGAAGTGCGGGAAGGAGCGCCCGCGCTCATCGCGTACAGCCTGGGCAACGGCTACCCCGGGGCTGCCGACCCCGGGCCCGCCACCCGCGGCAGCCGGTTCTTCTCCGGCGGCAACAGCCCGCGGACCGCACTCGTCCAGGACATCACGCTGCCGACGCGCGGCGCCACCGGCCGCCGGTCCGTCGACGCAGGGAAGGTCCGTTACACGCTCTTGGGCTGGTTGGGCGGATACGCGACACAGGAGGACGGCGCCCGGCTGTCGGTGGAGTTCCGGGACGCCGACGGCACCCCGGTCGCCCTGTCCGTGCTCGGCCCCGTGACGGCTGCCGAGCGGCTGTCCCGTACCGCCCTCCTGGAGCGCACCGCGACCGCCACGGTGCCGCCCGGCGCGCGCACCGCGCGCGTACTGCTCGTCTTCACCCGCAGCGGTGGCGGGACGTCCAACGACGGTTACGCCGACGCCATATCGCTCACGCTGCACACCACGGAGGGACCCCAGTGACCAGGCTCAACCGCCGAGATCTGCTCAAGGCCGCCGGGGCCGCGGGTGCCCTGAACCTCGCCTGGCCGCTGGCTGCCGGTCTGTCGCCCGCACAGGCCCTGGAGGCCGCCCAGGCGCTCGGAGCCGACTACGACCCGGCGCCGTTCACCCTGGGCGTCGCCTCCGGCGACCCGCAGCCGAACAGCGTCCTGCTCTGGACCCGGCTCGCCCCCGAGCCGCTCGCCGCCGAGCAGAAGCTGCCCGAGATCGTCGAGGTCGACTGGGTCGTCGCCGCCGACCCCCACCTGCGGCGCGTCGTCGCACGCGGCACCGCGCCCGCCTCGGCGACGCTCGGCCACAGCGTGCACGTCCCGGTCTCCGGGCTGGCCCCGAACACCCGCTACTGGTACGCCTTCAAGGCGCTGGGCAAGCAGAGCCGGATCGGCCGCACGAAGACCGCGCCCGTCGGCAACGTCTCCTCCGTCCGCTTCGCCGCCGCCAACTGCCAGGCGTTCCATGACGGCTTCTACGCCGCCCACCGGGGCATCGCGCGCGAGAACGTCGACTTCGTCGTCCACCTCGGCGACTACATCTACGAGCACGGGCAGGTGGGCGGAGTCCCCGCCGACCACGTCCGCGACCACGAGGGCCCCGGGATCTTCACGGTCGCCGACTACCGCCGCCGCCACGCGCTCTACAAGGGCGACGCCTCCCTGCGCGAGGCGCACGCCGCCCACCCCTGGTTCCTGACGTGGGACGACCACGAGGTCGTCAACGACTACTCCGGGACAGGTGGGGGCGCGCCGTTCATGCAGCGGCGGGCGGCCGCGTACCAGGCCTGGTACGAGAACATGCCGCACCGCGACGGCGGCGCCGGAACCGCCACCGCGCTGCCGGACCCCGAGATCCACCGGGTCCGCCGCTGGGGTGACCTGCTGGAGCTGACCGTCCTCGACCTCCGCTCGTACCGCTCGGCGCAGAACCTCTCCGACGGAACGATCCTCGGTGCCGGGCAGAAGGGGTGGCTGAAGCGGAACATCGACCAGGCTCCGGACACCTGGCACGTCTGGGCGAACTCGATCATGCTCAGCCAGCTGCGGAGCCGTCCCGGCGGCTCGTACATGTTCACCGACCAGTGGGACGGCTTCCGTACCGAGCGCAAGGAGGTCCTCGGCCATGTGCACAGCGCCGGCATGGAGGACCTCGTCGTCATCACGGGCGACTGGCACTCGGCGTTCGTCGACGACATCCGGCCGGACTTCGACGACGTCTCGTCCCCGGTCATCGGTACGGAGTTCACGGCGCACTCGGTGACCTCGGGCGCCTACTCGGCGAGCTGGAACGCCACGAACGGACCGGTCATGGGCGCGGGCAACCCGCACCTGAAGTACTTCGAGGGCAACCGCTACGGCTACGACGTCTACGAGGTCACCCCGGAGCGCTTCAGCGCCCACATGCGGGTGATCGACGACCGACGTGACCCGGCGTCCCCCGTATCCACGCTGACCACGTTCCACGTCGACCGCGGGCAGGCGGGCTCCTACGAGGACCCGGCGACGAAGAACTCGCCGGCCCAGTACCGCAGGGACTGACACACCGAAACGCCCGTCCCTCCGGTCCGGACCGGAGGGACGGGCGATTAGGGCGGGGTGCTTGCCGGCCACATCCACATCATCAGGCCATGGAGGAAACGCCTCATGAGTCACGGACGGTCCTCTGAGGCAAATGTCAGGTCGACTTCTCGAAAACAGAGACCACGGTCGGAGTCGACTCCCCGTAAGGGGCACCGGTCAACCCGCCGAGGCTGGCAATCCGTCGCAGACCTGCTGCATCAGCAAGCTCAAGAAGTCGTTCCTCGCTGATGAGCAACGCACGCTCGGGGAGGATGCGTACATCTTCGTCATCGATCCAGACCTGCTTGCAATTCCAGTGCTCACCCTCAAGCTCTGAGAAGATGACCATGCCGCGCCTGACGCCAGGGTAGGGCATGAACATGCTCCCGCCGTTCTCCTCAAGCTTTTGAACCCATGGGAGGTTGTGCGTCTCGGTGATCAACAACCCGCCAGGTGCGAGATGCTCGGAAAATGTCCGCATCGCATCCAGTTGGGCCGCCGGATCCGTGAGAATCGCCAGGCTGCCGCATACGCAGAGGACCAGGTCGTACTGCTGTCCGTCCCGGTAGTGCTGCATGTTTCCGAGCCGCGGCGTGATCGTCGGGAACTCGCGCTCAGCCAGAATCGACAGCATTTCCTGCGAGGCGTCGATCCCGACCAGTGAAGCGTCCACGCCCTCATCGCGGAGCCGCTCCGCGAGTGGGATGAGGACGCGTCCCGTGCCGACTCCGAATTCCGCGACGGAGGGGGATGTGCGGCCGCGGAGCTGATGTGCGAGCCACTCGATTTCGGCTGGTTCGAGCGGCGGGAAGATCGAGTCGTAGACTTTGGAAAAGCGTTTCCCGTAATTGCCGCTGTCACGTAAATCGCCGGGGGAATAAGCGCCTTCACTGTCTAACGCCATGGCTGAGCGACCTCCAATTGCGGGTGGAATTTGAGGTTAGCACGGCCCTTGTTGGTGATCGAGTGGCCGACCGGCGGATGTGGAAAACGTGCGGCCGGACATGAAGAATGCATTGAACTCTGGCGTCGGCGTCCGCGCCATCGAAATCGCCTGGCGATCAGGATGAGAAAAGGGCCAGTTGCCTGGCCGGACCCTCGACCCGAGGCGTGGTGCGCGCTCCAGCCTGAGCGGTGGGTGTCGCCTTCAACCCGCTGTGCTCCTCCTGTCGGGAGCCGGGGTGCTCGGATCGTCCTCCCAGTCCCATGTGCCGATGTAGGCCGCCACCCCCGACCGGCGGGCCTCCATGACCGCGGTGAGCCGGGCGAAGTCCCGCGTCGGCATGAGAGGCGCCCAGTCCTCCAGCGGGAGCACGCGGACCTGGTCGTGTTCCTCGGGGGCCAGGGTGATGCCCGCGATCTGCCGGTCGGTGAGCCGCCCGCCGTCGAACACGTAACCCGCGGTCGCGAGCGGCCAACCCGCCCCGGGCAGGCCGAAGACGGCCGCGAGCAGCCTTGGCGGCCCGGTCACCAGGAGCCCGGTTTCCTCCCGGGTCTCCCGCACGGCGGTCTCCCACGGACGCTCGCCGGCCTCGGCGGTCCCGCCCGGCCACTGCCATGGATGCTCCGTGCTGTAGACCGCGTGCAGGTGCACCGGGCGATCCTGCTCGTCGGTGAAGAAGACTCTTCCGAAGAGTGTGGCCTTCGGCAGCGTCGCCGCGTACTCCTCGGGAGGCAACCAGGTGCCGCTCACGCCGGATCCCCTTCCTGGGGAGGAGGGTCCGGCGGGTGCTTCGTCGGGAACGGTGGTCACAGTTCATCTCCATGGGTGCGAGAGGGGTTGCCCAGCGGCCAGGCCAGAGTCCCGCAGCGGCTTGCCACCCACTGGTCTCCATCCGAGTCGAACTCCAGCCTGTACGTGTCCGGTGAGCCGGCCGCGCGCCAGCGGTCGGCGATGTCGTGGATCTCCGCCCAGATGTCGCGCGGCCCGGCGCTGGTGACCTCCCAACGGCGGTGCCCGACGCGGCGTGCCCGGATCCACGACCCGCACCGGGGTGCGCCGATCGTCAGGTCGTCCGTACCGAAGTGGCGTACGAGCCCAGGGTGGAGGTGATCCAGGGCCAGCCACATGCCGCGATCGGTGTCCGTCGGGGGCTCCATTCGGCTGCGCCGGGTCCGGCCACCCTCGGAATTGTCGATCCTGCGACGGAAGTCGGCGGAAAGGAACAGCCGGTCGAAACCGGCGCCACCGCGGTGTCCGAACTCCACCGCGACCAGCTCCGCTCCCAACACACCCTCCCCGGTTCTTGTGACGACGGCCAGGCCCGGCCAGGACGGCGACGAAGTGCCCAACGTCATCAGTGCCCGTCCGCCCGGCGCCAGCTGCGCCACGAATGCCGACGGGACTCGGGGGACGGCGAAGGACACGAAGATCCGGTCGTACGGACCCTCCGTGGGCCGGCCGTCGAGGCCGTCTCCGGTCACCACTGTGGGCCGGTACCCGAGCGTCGAGAGACGTGCTCGCGAGGCCTCGCTGACGTACCCGTCGATGTCGATGGTGACAACCCCGTCGTGGCCGCAGACGAAGCAGGCCACGGCGGCGGTCACGCCGGCACCCGTGCCGACGTCCAACACCCGCTGCCCGCGGCGCAGATCCAGGCGCTGCAGTAGCCCCGCCGTCATGCCCATCGTGCTCGACATCGCCGTCATCGAGCCCCCCGACCTGGGCCCCGGGAGACGGCCCAGGATGTTCTCGCCCGCGTGCTGGACCGACACGCTGTCCCCGCTGTGGAGCAGCCGCATCAACTCGTCCCGGTCGCCCGGCCGCGACCAGTCCAACAGGTCCCAGTACGGCGGCTCGTCGGGGGCGCTGCGCCGTACATACGCCTGCGGCATCAAGACCTCGCGCGGCAGCGCGAGCAGGGCGTCGCGCACCGGGCCGGCGGTCAGCTCACCGGCCTCTTCCAGACGGCCCACCATCGCCGCCCGGGCCGCCGCGACACCGGCCCCTGGAGCGACGTCCGCAACCACGGCATCCCCTGGTCGGGCGGGGACCGGCACCGCAGCACGCGGCTCGTGCGGGGCGGGCGCGGGACCTGGCTCCGCACCGCCGGGATTCGACTGCGTCACGACGCCCCTCCGTCCCGCGAGCCCTCCACAGTTACCAGGTCACCGACGATCATCCGCCGTCGATGCGCGCTCGGGCGGCGGCCTGCTGTCGCCAACACGAACGCTGTGTTGTGCCCTACGAGCCGAGCTTCGGCAGCGGCTCACCCGGGGCCGCAGGGCGGCCCTCGGCCAGCCAGAACGTGTAGTCGCGCAGGTACTCCTCGAGCCCTTGGGTCAGGTGGGTGAGGTACGCCCGGGCGCCGGCCGCGGCGTCCCGCAATTCCTCGCGCTCGCACGTCGCCCACTCACCCCACCCCATGCGCAAGGCCCACTCCCGGACCCTGCCGCGCTCGCGCCACCAGTCCCGGACCAGATCCGGGGTCCAGTGGCAGTCGCCGTCCCCGCCGTACGCCGCGAACGGGTCGCATTCCGCTGCGCAGGTCAGCTGGTGGACCTCGGATGCCCCGACCGGTTGACGGTAGACGAACTCGGCGCAGAACCCGTCCTCGTACGCCACATGGTGGGGTGCGCACAACCGTCCGGTGAAGCAGTTGTCGGTGTTGGCCGTGTAGAAGGGGCCGGGAATGTTCCGCCAGTCCCGCATCTCCCAGCCTTCGGGCGCAGGTTGGGACCAGTCGTGCCTCACCAGGTCGCCCTGCCACAGTGGATGGGGCTCGCCCACCAGGGCGCGGACGGTCGGCAGCGGGTCCCAGTAGGTCATGCCCTGCAGGATGTCAGACGGCAGTGTGCACAGGCCCTCCTGGGCTCGGCGCCGCCCCCTGCCGGCCGGTGCGGCATGGAAGGGGGCTCGGGGGTACGACCCCGGGGCCCCCTTCCGTCATCCGGTCGCTTCGACGCGCGCGCTGGCGGTGTGCGACTCGTTCCTTGGCGGTTTGGTGCCGAAGGTGCGTTCAAAAGATCGGAACGCGTGCTCCTGCTTCCACTCCGCCGTGGCCTTGACGCTGGACGCGAGGAACCGGGCACAGCTCGGACCGGGGTGGGGCGCACCGAGACGGTCCCGCGCGCACTCCGACACGACCTGGTAGCCATCACTGTTGGATTGAGGGGGGCATGCCGATCACCTCAGGCAGTCGCGCCGCGAGGAGAATGTCCGACATGCCGCCTGTCACTCGTGCGGGACGCATCCGGCTGAACCGCAGACGCGGACGCTCCGACCGGACTCCGCTGCGCCTACGTCAGAAGATCCGCTGACCCGGCGTGAGGACACCATCGGGGTCGTATCGGTGCCGTGCCGCCTCGAACTCGGCCCAGAAGGGGCCGAAGTGGTGCACCCAGTCGTCTCTGGTCAGCGGTACCGAACCGATCGGGTACCAGCAGCCGCCCGCGGCGACGGTGATGTCGTACTGCCTACGGTTCGCGGCGACCATCTCCTCGGCGGAATCCGCCCCGGGGGAGGCGGTCTTGAGGAGGGAGAAGAGGTAGGCGAGTTCCTCGTCCGGCATGACCGGGAGCGGGGTCCTGCACTGCGCGGTAAGTACGGGGTACAGCAGGACGACCGCGCTGTCGCCGAGCGCGCCGGCCTTGAGACCGGAGAGTGTCTCCGTGACGACGTCGTTGACGGTGGACGCGGGGAGCAGGCTGTCGTACCAGGGGTGCGGCCGCTTCCACTCGCCCATGGACTCGAAGGCTTCCAGCACCGGGGCGATCCGGTTCAGGAAGTCGAAGTACGGCACGTCCTGGGCCTCGATCGAGGTGTACTCCAGGTCGCCCGTGAGCCGGGCGTCGTCGGCGGACACACCGTCGTACGCGGCGGCCTCGATCATGTACGTCCAGCCGTCGGGCGTGGGCAGGGCCTGGCCGACGAGGGAGTCGAACCGTCTGTCCTCGATCAGCTTGGCCTGCTGCGCCGTGAGGGCGGCGACGCTCCCGAAGAACATGACGTAGTGCCGTACGGAGCGGGGTGCGGGGACCAAGGAGAGGGTGGCGCGGGTGATGATCCCGCACTGTCCCAGGCCGCCGAGGACGGCTCGGAAGAGGTCCGGGCGCTCGGTGGGGGAGCAGGTCGTGAGCTCGCCCTCACCGGTGACGACCTGAAGTTCGAGCACGTTGTCGACCTGCGTGCCGTAGCGACCGACCTGCCCGCCCAGGCCGCCGGCCGACAGCGTGCCGCCCACGGAGAGCTCGAGATAGTCGGTGAAGGCCGGCGGGGTGAGGCCCATGGGCAGGGAAGCCTGGACCAGAGTGCTCCACCGCGCCCCGCTCTGGACTATGGCGGTGTTGTCGCGGATCTCGATGGAGTCCAGCGAGCCGAGGTCGATGACGAGACCGGAGGGCACCTGGGCCTGTCCGTTGGTGGAGTGCCCCTGGCCCCGTCCAGCGACCTTCAGCCCACGCTCCCGGCAGTAGCGGACCATCGTGGCGACGTCCTGGGCAGAGCCGGGGCTGAGGACCGCGGCGGGCGGTCGGCTGACCATGTGGCCGAAGTCGGTGGACGCTGCGTCGATGGCGGCCTGGTCGAAGCGCAGCTCCCCGTCCAGGGCAGGAACCGCGTCGAAGGCGCTGCCTGCGCCGGGCGCGGGGTCGGTCGGGTCCGGCTGCGCGGCAGGAAGGTGTGGAGGCGTCACGCCTACTCCAGATCAACTCGGTTGCAGGGACTGCCCGCAGCGCGATCGGTCGCCCCGGGCTATGGCACAGTTCCTTCACATTGTGATCGTTTCTGCGCGGGAAGGTCGCCAAATACCCAAATTTGACGTTGTCGGAAGCTCCGCGGGCGCGCACCGGCCCACGCCGCGGGAAGGAACACAGCGGAGTCGGGGCCGGGAGAAGGCAGGGATCTACGGGCAGCGGCGACTGCGACCAAGCGCCACGAGGCCGTCCGCCGTCCGGGCCGCCGCTCGACCGATCTCCGCACCCCGGCCGTCTACGAAGGCGGACGCTCCACCCCCTCAGCGGCACAGCGCCGTGTGCCACCGCGCTCGATCAGTACGGTCCCTGCTCGACCAGGTGCTGAGGTCTGAAGCCCATATGACCGCTGGGCCCTTGGGCCGTGCGAGTCGACGTCTGAGTTCGGCTGCGGTCCTCCAGACAGGGTCCGGATTCCCGCCGCTCGCCGGGGGCTCCGGCCCCCAGTGGCTGTTGTTGTTCCGAACTTGAGGAGTACTGGTCGAACGGGAGTCACCTGAACTCCCGACCCGACCGGTCCTCCCCCGCCATCGTGACCTCCGCGTCCATCACATCGAGCGGCAGCATGACCGGGCGCACCGGGTGGATGTCACGTCGCCGAGGTGCCCGGCCGCACGGCGAGGCCAGAGCACCCACAGGCACGACGCCTGGCGTACCGCCACCACCAGCGTCCTCGCAGCAGTGCGCAGCTCGTCACCCGAGCGGTGGGAGGCGAGGACGTCTGCAGTGGCCAACCGGCGGCGACTGTGAAAACCGCTGTCCGATCACCGGAGCACGGTGATAGACACCTGGCGTGGAAAAGAATCTTGAGTTCCCTGACCTGTTGCGACTGATCGATGAACGGTCGACCGCCTTCCGCGCCGTGGTCGCCGCCGCGCCCGGTCTCGACGCGCAGGTGCCGACCTGCCCCGGGTGGACGCTGTTCGATCTGGTGAAGCACCTGGGTGGGGGAGACCGTTTCTGGGCCGCCATCGTCGGCGCGGGGTCTGCCGACGCTCCCCCGGCCGAGGCCGTCGCCGCGCGCGCCGCGCTGGAGGTGCCGCAGGAGCGTGAGGCCCTGCTGGCCTGGCTGGACGCGTCGACGCAGCTTCTCCTGGGCGCCCTGCGCGCGGCGGGACCGGAGAGCGGTTGCTGGACGTGGTGGCCCGCGTCGCAGTCACCGCAGACCGCCGGCGGCACCGCCCGGCACCGGGTCCAGGAGACCGCGGTGCACACCTACGACGCCCAGCTCGCCGGGGGCGCCCCGCAGCCGCTGCCGGTCGCGCTGGCACTCGACGGTGTGGAGGAGTTCCTGTTCACCGTCTGCGCAACGCCGAGTGCCTGGCCGCACAAGCCCACGGCCTTCGACTTCCACGCCGCCGAGGGCCGCTCCTGGCGCCTCACCGTCGACGGCAACGGCGCACGCATCACCCGCATCCCCGCGCCCACCGCCGCGACCGGCGAAGACTCGGACGCAGCCGGCGCCTCCGTCCACGGCACGGCCAGTGAGCTGGTCCTCTACCTGTACGACCGGATCCAGGCCGACTCCTTGCACGTTGACGGAGACGCAGGGCTGCTCGACCTGCTTCGCGCCTGGGAGCCGGAGGAGAAGTAGGACGTAGCGGGGGCGGTTGGCCGCGCCTCGAGCCGGTAGGACGCGACTCTTCGCCAGGTTCGTCAGTCGCGGCACCGGGCGCAAACCCGCGAGGCGGCCTCGGGGCGTCACCAAGCCGACCGTCTACCTGGATGGCAGTGCGAATTCGTCCGTCCCAGCGATCACGAGAAGCGACGCGACTGCCGTCGTCCCGATCTCGTCGAGAAGTCAGTCGATCGGGTGACTCCGGCGGCTGCCGTGCAAGCAGGGCCTCTTGGTAGCTCGAAGGGTGTCGAATCCAACGTGCCGTCCAGGAGGCCCTGTTGTCGCATTTCTACGGCAACGCGGGAGTGGGGTCCACTTCAGCCACTCTCGCATGTGACTGTCTGGCTCACAGGTTCGGGAACGCCAGAGACCACGGGGCGCGCGAGCGTCGGTATCCCACCGACATGTCGGACGCCGAGTGGGCGGTGGTCCGGCCACTGCTGCCGGTGCCGGGCCGGCTGCGGGGCCGGGGCGGGCAACCGGAGGCTTATTGCCACCGCGCGATGCTGGACGCGATCCGCTACCTGGTCGACAACGGCACGAAGTGGCGGGCCATGCCTGCCGACTTCCCACCGTGGGACCGGGTCTACGCGGTCTTCCGGCGCTGGCGCAACCACGATCTGGTCCGCGAGTTCCACGACCGGCTCCGCCGCCTGGTCCGCGAGCGGGCCGGGCGGGACTCGGAGCCGGGCGCGGGCGTGATCGACTCGCAGTCGGTCAAAGCGGACGCGGTCGTCGGCTCTGACAGCCGCGGCTTCGACGGCGGCAAGCTGATCAACGGGCGCAAGCGGCACGTCGTGGTCGACACCCTTGGCCTGCTGCTCGCGGTGATGGTCACCGCAGCGGATGTGGGCGACCGCGCCGCGGCCCAGGTCCTGCTCACCCAGGTCACTGCCGCACACCACCTGCCGGCCCTGGTCTGGGCCGACAGCGGATACACCGGCAGCCTCGTCGGGTACTGCCTCGCGGCCCTCGCCCTGGTCCTCGCCATCGTCAAACGCAGCGACAACATGCGCGGCTTCGTCGTGCTGCCCAAGCGTTGGATCGTCGAGCGGTTCTTCGCCCACCTGATGCGAAGTCGCCGTCTCGCGCGCGACTTCGAGCGTTCCATCACCAGCGCGGAGGCGAAGGTCTACTGGTCGATGACGATGCTCATGACCCGCCGCGTTGCCCGGCCACATCCTTCGCGAGCGTGAATCGGCCAGTTGCCGGCTCGATCAGCCAGCCGCGCGCCGTCAGCCGCTTGGCCTTCGATCGCAGTGCCTCCGCCTTTCCCGGTACGGGGTCCAGGCCGAAGCAGGCGGCCATCTCCTGGCACGTCAAAGCTCCTTGACCGAGTCGGTCACGGTCGCTGAGGGCCTGCAGGACGCGCTGGTAGTCCACCGACAGCGCCGACGAGGCCAGCCCCGCGCGCCACACCGGCACCACTGTTTTCGGCTTCGCCGCCTCCGCCGGTTCGGGCCGCGCCGGCTGCACACCGGGAGCCGGCAGACCCTCGGAGGCGGCGGGGCCGACGACGGCGTCGTTGCCCGGGGCCAGTACCTCGCCAACGCGTGAGCGGGCGATGACCCACTCGTTCCACTCCCGCTCAGCCACGGCCAGCTCCGCCTGGAGGCGGTCGGCCTCCTCCCGTAGATCGTCGACACGACGGCGAGCGGTGAGCTCACGCTGTTCCAGCAGTCCCACGACCGACGGCATCCTCGACCTCCACCAAAGCAACGACACGACACCTCACCACTGCCACGAGCCCGCCGACCCTATGCCTGACCAGCGAGAACGCAGTCCTCAAGCCCGGAAAGACAACAACCTCTCAGGGGTCACCCAGGCGTACGGCGAGGGCGGCGATGTCGTCGTCCAGGCGTCCTCTGCTGTAGCGGAGGAGGTCGCGGTGAAGAGCCGTGAGCAGTTCGCGGGGTGGTGTCGGGGGCTGTCCACGCATCCAAGCTGTCAGCGGGAAGAACTCGCCGTCGCGGGCGCGGGCCTCGGCGATCCCGTCCGTATACAGGAGCAGCAGGTCGCCGGGGGCGAGGTCGAACGTGTCGACGTTGTAGTGATCGCCGATCAGCTCCGCGAGGCTGAGCAGCGGCGAGGGCGAGGCGGACTCGAGAACGCGGAGTCCCCCGCGGTTCAGGAGCAGCGGCGGGGGGTGTCCGCAGTTGAGGATGTGGATACGTCTTCCCTCGTGCGGGATCTCGGCGAGAAGAGCGGTGGCGAAGCGCTCCATCGGTCCGTCGGGGGGAAAGGCGGCGTTGTATCGGGTGCTGCTGGCGTCCAGCCTGCGTGCGACCTCGACCATGTCGGTCTCGTCGTAAGCCGCCTCCCGGAAGGCGTTGACGATCGCCGCGGCCGCCCCCACTGCCGGCAGACCCTTGCCCCGCACGTCACCGATGAGCAGCCTCACCCCGAATGGCGTGTCGACCACCTCGTAGAAGTCCCCGCCGATGCGGGCCTCCGCCGCGGCCGCGAGGTACAGCGACTCGATCTCGACGTTTCGGAAGCGGCGTGGCATGGGGCTGAGAACCACCTGCTGCGCCGCGTCTGCGACGAGCCGTACCTGGAAGAGGGTGCGCTCCCGCTGGAGCCGGACGTGGCTTCCGTACGCCGCGGCCACGGTGACCGCGATGATCCCCGCGGCCGTCCACCACGTTCCCAGGTCGGGGAAGACGAGGCCGAGGCCGATCATCAGAAGGAGGCAGACCGTCCCGAGCAGGACGGTGGGGAGGACCGGCCACATGGAGGCGGCCAGGGCTGGTGCCGCGGGCAGGAGGCGGCTGAAGGCCATTTCCGGCGGAGTGGCGTACGCCAGGCTGGCGATCACGATGGTCAGAAGGACCGGCGACAGCCGAACGAACCCCCACCGGCCGTAGCGCCGACGGAGCCGCGGCCGTCCGGACTCGATCACACCCCCCAGAGTATCTGTGCAATTACGGCATAGCGCTCTGGCGAAGAGTGTCGACTGCCTGCTCCTCCCGCTTCACAGCTGATGAGCGCCGCTACCCCCGGTTCCAGAAGTCGGTGACCTGGCTGTTCGGCCGTTTGGGCTAGTGGCGGGCGGCCGGCTGAATGGATGGTGAGGTCGTTGGGCGATGTGGATGGCGCCGACTGAGGTGGGGACCTCGATGACACTTCCGGCGCGGCTGGTGCGGCTGATGCCCGCGCCGGCGAGTTCCTGCAGGGCCGTGCCGCGGGAGATGGCCAAGCCTTTGGTTCCGTAGCGCGTCGCCCCGGGGTCGTCGGAGGCAGGTGCCGTCGGAGGTGTCGTACGCCTTCATGCGGACTCCTCGGTGGGCTGTGTAGCACTTCGGGATGACCCTGTGCCCGTACGGAGATGGACTTTCCGGCCCGCAGGGAACCTCCGCCTCCCCTCGCCGTCTTGATCACCAAGTTCGGCTGGAGGAGGGTTCTGATGGCACATCAGGTATTCGAGGCGGGACGGGCGAAGGCGTCCGCACCGGAGTACCAGGGGGTTCTCGGGTCGATGTCGGTCAACGCCCCGCTGGCGGAGGTGCTCGCCCGGGGCATCGACGAGCTGCGGGCCGCGGAACGGGCCGGTGACCGACAGGGGGCGGCGCGCTGCGGGCTCGCCGTCGCGGAGGCCTGCAGGAGGCTGGGGCGGATCGAGGAGGCCGACCGGGCGTGGAAGGCGAGCTACCGGGCGGCGCGTTCCGCCGGGCACGAGGGGGCGATGGCCTGGGCGCTGTGGAGCGGTGGCACGCTGGCCCGGCAGCGCGGGGCGTTCCGGCTGGCGTACCGGCTGCTGCGGCTGGCGGCAGAGATGGGCGAGCGGGGCGGTGACGTCGTAGTGCGCGGCTATTCCCTGGCGGGGCTTGCCGAGACGGGGCGCATACAGGGCGATTACGCGGCTGTGGGCAGGCTGCACGAACAGTTGCTGGCCGAGGCCCGTCGGCGCGGTGAGGCCCGGCATACGGTCTGGGCGCTGGAGGGCATCGCGCAGATGCACCGCAACACCGGCGACTACGACAAGGCGTTGGAGCTGTTCGAGGAGGCGGCCGAGACGGCGTCGCGCGCCGAGGACCGGCGAGGGTGGGCATGGGCGCTGCGAGGCGTCGCCGATGTCGTTTCCGCGCGAGACGGGGACGTGGAGCGCGCCCTGTCGCTGCTGTCGCAGGCGGAGGAGGCCTGCCTGGAGATGCGGCTGTCCAGCGCTCTCGCCTACAACCACAAGATGCGTGGCAACGTGCTGTACCGGGCCGGCAGGTACGCGGAGGCCCGTGAGCTCTACACGCGGGCGCTTGAGGAGTTCCGCGAGATGGAGGAGCCGCGGGGGACCGCGCTTTCGAGGCTGGGGCTGGTCAAGGCGCGTGCCCGGCTGGGCCGGGACGCCGCGCGGAGCGCCGCCGAGCTGGCGGAGCTGCGCTCGACGCTGGACCGCATCGGGCTGCGGCATGCCCGGGAGATGGTGGAGAAGGCGGCGGCCGAGCTGGGCGTGGGGCCGCTGCCGGACGAGGCCGGAGACGCGCCGGGGGCCCGGGAGCCGGTGCTGCCTGCGGCCGGGCTGGAGGCGCTGCGGGCCGCCGATGCGGAGGGACTGCGGTGAGTTCCTCCCTGACAACGACGTCAACGGCGCCGGTGACGTCGACGATGTCCTCGCTCATCGACTCGCACGGCGCGGCGGCCTGTGCCGTGGCGGCCGTGTCCGACGGCCGTCACAGCACAGTGCCCGGTGTCCTTGCGCGCTGTCGTGAGCTGGTGCGGCCCGCCCTGGTGGAGGCGGTGGGGCGGCTGCACCCCTGGACCGGCGAGATGGCGGCGTACGCGCTGGGCTGGAGCGATGCGGCCGGTACGCCGGATCCGGGCGGCTCCGAGGGCAAAGGAGTGCGGCAGGCGCTCGCCGTACTGGGGGCCGAGGCCGTGGGCGCGGACGGGGGCGTCGCCGTCCCGGGCGCGGTGGCCACGGAACTGGTGCACACCTTCTCCTTGCTCCACGACGACATCATGGACGGCGACGCGCTGCGGCGGCAGCGTCCGGCGGTATGGAAGGCCTACGGGACCGGTCCGGCCGTCCTGGCCGGCGACGCCCTCCACGCCCTGGCCGTGCAGACTCTGGCCGAGGCGCCGAGCCCCTGGGCAGCGGCCGCGGTCCGGCACTTGTGCGCGACGCTCAGCGCGCTGGTGTCCGGGCAGGCGGACGACCTCCGGTTCGAGCAGCGCCCGTGGACCGGATCAGGTGCGGTGGGGTTGGAGCAGTACCGGTCGATGGCGGAACGGAAGACGGGGGCCTTGCTGGGCAGTGCGATCGGGCTCGGGGCGGTGCTCGGCGGTGCTCCCGCCCGGACTGTGTCGGTACTGGAGCAGGCCGGGCGCCATCTGGGCATCGCCTTCCAATCGGTGGACGACCTGCTCGGCATCTGGGGTGACCCGGCCGTGACTGGCAAGCCCGTTCACAGCGACCTGCGGCAGTGCAAGAAGACCTACCCGGTCCTCGCCGCGCTGGCCACAGGCGGAACGGCCGCCCGCGAGCTGGCGGCGCTGCTGGAATCCCCCGGGCAACTGCACGGGACGGCAGTGGCACGTGCCGCTGTGCTCGTGGAGGAGGCGGGCGGACGGGCCGCGACCCGTGACGAGGCGCGCCGACACCTGGACACCGCCCGCCGTGGCCTGCGGGAGGCGTCACTCGCGCCTGAAGCGGCCGGGGACTTGGACGCGTTGTTCACATACGTGCTGGATCGCAGCTGGTGAGAGGCTGGAAGGTCTGCGCGACCGCCCTCTCCACGGTGACGGCGCCCTTCACGCCATGCTGAACGGGAGGCGGTCGGGCCGGCAGGCGGGTCTGTGATCAATTGCGGGGGAACCCTCGGGAGTCACGGGCCCACCTTTCTATCTCCAACCTGCGTTGTTCCTAGAATGGCCGGGTGAAGGACATCGAAGCGATTGCGGTGTTGCAGGATCCGGTGCGCCGCCGCCTGTATGAGTACGTGGCGGCGCAGGGCCGTGAGGTCGGCAGGAATGAGGCCGCCGAGGCGGCCGGGGTGGCGCGCACGCTTGCCGCGCATCATCTGGACAGGCTGACCGAGGCCGGGCTGCTGGAGAGCGGTAGCCGCCGTCTGACGGGCCGCTCGGGACCGGGGGCGGGCCGTCCCGCCAAGGTGTACACGCGTTCGCGGGCGGAGCGGTCGGTGTCGTTGCCCGCCCGCGACTACCGCACCGCCGCCGAGCTGCTCGCCGAGGCAGCCGAGCAGGCGGGGCTGGACGCCGGACTCTGCGCGGCCGCACGCCGCCGGGGCGAGGCCCTGCGCGGCTCGGCGGCGCCCTGCGGCGGCCTCGAAGAGGCCATGGAGATGCTGGCCGCCCGCGGCTACGAGCCGCACCTGGAAGCTGTCGAAGCCGTCGGAGATGCCGAGGAGGCCGAGGACGCCGAGGACGTCGAAGGTGTTGAGGGGACGGCCGCCGCGGCCGAACGCGTCGTCCGTATGCGCAACTGCCCCTTCCATGCCGTCGCCGAACGCTTCCCGCCGCTCGTCTGCGGCATGAACCTCGCGTTGCTGGAGGGGCTGCTCGGCGCGGACGGACCCGTACGCGCTCGCATGGACGCCCGGCCGGGGGAGTGCTGCGTGGTGGTCGAGGCTTCTAAAAACAATGCTGATTGACATAGAAAACGAGGGCGTGCTGGGATGAGGCCATGACCGCATCCACGCATGCCGCCCACCACCTCGCCCAGCTCAACGTCGCCACACTCCGCTACCCCCTCGACGACCCGCGCGTGGCGCCCTTCGTCGAGATGCTCGACCCGGTCAATGCCGCCGCCGACGACGCGCCCGGCTTCGTGTGGCGGCTCGTCGAGGAGGGTGCGGCCGACGCCACCGCTCTGCGCCCTGCGGGCGAGGACGTCATCGTCAACATGTCGGTGTGGGAGACCCAGGAGGCTCTGTGGGACTTCGCCTACCGCAGCGGGCACCTGGAAGTGATGCGGCGACGCCGCGAATGGTTCGCCCGCCACGTCGAGGCCCACATGGTGCTCTGGTGGGTCCCCGCCGGTCACCTCCCTACGGTCGGCGAGGCCTTGGAGCGGCTGGCGGACCTGCGGGCGCACGGGCCTTCCCCGCGCGCGTTCACCTTCACGTCCGCCTACACCGCCGCCGAGGCCGCCCAGCAGCTTCAGACCGTGCCGCCGACGCAGCCTGAGCAGCCCGCCCGAAGCGCGGGGCCGTCGCCGGCCGAGGACACGGCGGCCATCTGAACGCCCTTGCCTACTGCCCCGCCTTGGCGGGCACCAGGTCGAACCGGTCCTCCTGGTACTGGAAGAGGAGGCAGTCCTCTCCCTTCTCGCATCCGCTCAGGTGCGCCCTGTTCGCAGGGAGGCGGTAGTAGGAGCCGGTCGGGTACTCGACGCGCTTCCCGTCGATGTCCGCGTAGAACGTGCCCTTCAGGACGACGGTCGGGAGGTCCTGGGTGTGGACATGCATCGGATTGTCCTTCCCGGCGGGGAAGGACACGAACGCCTCGTAGCTGCCGCTCCCCGCGAGATCGCCGCGCACGTTCGCGTACTTCACGCCGCCCGAACCCGGAAGTTCCTTCCAAGTGAGGGAGGACGAGGGGAAGGAGAGGGACTCGGACGAGCCCTTCCTTGCCGTCGGGCTCGCCGACGCCGTGACTGCCGGGGACGCTGCCGCAGCCTTGCTACCGACCTCCTTCTTCTCCTGGCCGTCCTTGGCCTCGGCATCGGCCGAGCAGGCTGCCAGCAAGGCAACCGAAGTCATGGCAGCCACAACCGCGGTGAGGGTCCTTGCCTTGGCATGCATTGATGTCTCCTCATACGTCGGGTTCTCAGGGCGCACGCCGAAGGAGCGGAAAGTGAAGTCGTGGATGCGTTCCACGACTTCACTTCCTCGCTGCGTCGGCGGGTCCCGGTACGGCCTCCATCCTCAGTTCTGGTCCGTCGGGCCGCCATGACGAATCCCCTGCAGATCCGGACATGCGGCTGCACCTCGGACCGTGGCGACGCTCTCGCCGAACTGCCCACAGCTGCACTGTTCTTGCAGTTCAGCCACGTCTCCGGCGGCGCACGACCGCTGTCCCCGGCAGCCCCGAGAGGCCGCGTCGTACCCGAGGGATGTGGACTGGGTTCGAGAGCGAGGACAGGCCGCTCACGCGGACCAGCCTGAGCTTGCTCGGTTGGATCTCGGAGCCGGACAGGACCACTTCAGTGCCCCCGACGCATCCCCGTGCGACCCAATATGTTGCCACCAGCACTCGATGTGGCTACGCGTCGCGCCTCTGCAGCAGCAGGCCGCCGACCAGCATCGCGGCCGCGGCCCACGCGGCGAGCACACCCAGGCCGGCCCAGGGGCCGATGGGCAGCCCGGGCAGGTCGGTGGTGGCCTGGATCGCGAGTCCGGCGGTCATCGGTGCGATCTGCTGAAGGTGACGCTGCCACTCCGGATCCTGGACCACTTGGGTGACGACCGGGAAGAGGTACTGCAGCCCGAGCGTGATCCCGATGGCGGTCGCCGCCTCCCGTACGGCCGTTGCCACGCCAAGGCCGATCAGGGCGATCAGGCCGAGGTAGAGAACCGAGCCCGCGGCCGCGCGCAGGGTCGGGCCGTCGGCCAGGGACAGCGGGGCGTAGCCGTGCGCCTCGGTGAACCCGTTGCCGGGCAGGATGAGGCGGCCGGCGAGCAGGGAGACCAGGACGGCGATCGTCCCGCAGGCCAGGACCACCACAGTGAGGACGGCCGCCTTGGCGGTGAGGACGGTGAACCTGTTCGGCATCGCGGTGAGCGTGGTGCGGATCATCCCGGTGCCGTACTCACCGCTGACGGCCAGTACCGCGAGGACGGCGATCACCGCCTGCCCGGCGGTGATGCCGGTCAGGGCGAGCCTGACGGCGTCCTGGCCGCACCCCAGGTCCGGGCACTTCACGGCCTTGGCGGTGCCGGAGCCGACGGCCACGGTCAGTGCGACGGCGAGCAGGAGCAGCCATCCCGTACCCCCTGCGGTGCGCAGTTTCGTCCACTCCGCGCGCAGGGCGTGGCCGAAGTCCCCTCGGCGGCCGCCGGTCGCCTTGCCGCCGCCGACCACCTTGCTGACGAGTGGTGTGTCGCCGAGGAGACTCATACGTCCCTCCCGCGCAGCCGCACCACGGCCAGGCCGAACGCGAGCGCGGCGTAGCCGCACAGTACGGCGAAGCCGGTCCACGGCGTCAGCGGGTAGTAGCCGGTCGACGGCTCGTACACGCTGAGCACCTGGGCGTGGTACGGCAGGGTCTGCTGCACGGCGAAGCCCGCCGCCGGAGTCACCCGCAACAGCCACTCCGAGACGTCCGAGGGCAGGACGCCCGAGGTGGCGAGCAGGAAAGGCAGCACGATCGACGCGATGACCAGGGCGACCGCCGGGGCGCTGCGCCGCAGCAGGGCGCCGACGCCGAGGGCGAGCACGGCTGCGGCGGCACAGAGGAGTCCGGTGCCGACCATGACGCGCAGCTCGGTCGCCGCCGGGACGGGGAAGACGTGGAAACCTCTGCCGAGTGCGCTGCTCTTCCCG
This sequence comes from Streptomyces sp. NPDC056222, assembly GCF_042264065.1. Classification (NCBI taxonomy): domain Bacteria; kingdom Bacillati; phylum Actinomycetota; class Actinomycetes; order Kitasatosporales; family Streptomycetaceae; genus Streptomyces; species Streptomyces sp. NPDC056222. The sequence continues at coordinate 116,469 of NZ_JBHJTL010000001.1, forward strand.
ATGGGGATGGTGATCGCGGCGGCGGCCAGGCCGATGGCGAACGCGACGCCGCCTGCCACCAGAGCCTTGGCACCGAGCACCCGGCCCCTTGTCGGGACGGCCGCCAAGGTCGTACGCAGCAGACCGTGCCGGTACTCGCCGGTGATGAACACCGTGCCCACGGCGATCATCACGATGAGTCCGGCGAACGTACCGACGAGGAAGTTCTCGACGGAGAAGCCGCCGCCCATGACCGGCCCGCCGACGACCGGCGCGATGTCGCCGGCCCCGGTCACGGTGAACCCGTCGCCGGTCCGGGTGAAGCCGCCCTTGATGGTGTTCGAGTAGCTGCCGGAAGTGCCGGCGTCGCCGCCCACCTGGGTGCCGCTCCACGCGCCCGCGGACCAACTGCCCGTCAGCTCCGGGGCACCGAAAGTGCCGGTGGCCGCCGCGGGGCTGAAGCCCGCGCCCGCCCCGGTCTCCTGCATCGCCTGCGGTGACGCCGCGAAGAACCCGGCCTGCACGGTCTGCGGAAGCCCGGGCAGCCTCACGCTGTCGACTTCGGTCCAGTGCGAGCCGTCGGCGGAGACGTAACCGGTGAGGCTGTCTCCGGACCGGACCAGACGCAGTCGGCGTGGGGAGTCCTCCGAGACCTTGCCGGAAGGCCCTGGCGTGTCATGGGTGAAGTCGTACTGCATGCGCACGCCGTGGCCGCCGGTGGCCATGACCGCCGCATACGGGGATCCTCGGGTGAGGCCGGCCTTCATGATGATTCCGGCCTTCGCCCAGGGCTGGGCCCCCTCGGCCGGCTCGCGTCCGATGCCGGTGTCGGCCACTCCGGTCAGCGATCGCAGGTCGACGGTCAGGCTGCCGTCGCCGGTCAGGTTCCTGTGGACGAGGTAGAAGTTGTCGTTGACGGCCTCGCCGCCGGGACCCCTCGGGTATAAGGCGGTGCCGGTGCCGCGGCCGTTGGGGGCGGGCGCGGCCGTGCCGAGCAGGCCGACCACGATCGTCACCAGGAGCGCCGCCGCCATGGCGAGGACCCAGCCACGTACCGTACGGAACTTCGTCCACTCGGCACGCAGCGCCGCGAGGAACCCGCCCCGCTCAACACGCCGCGTGGCCGGGGGGCGTGGGGTGAGGGTCGCCGTCATCGCGTGACCTCCCCCGCAGAGATGCCCCGGTACTCCACCGCGTCACGGGTGAGCTCCATGTACGCCTCCTCGAGCGTCGCACGGTGCGCGGACACCTGCGAGAAGGGCACCCCGTTCCGGGCGAGCAGGGCCACGATCTGCTCGTCGGGCAGGCCCGTGACACCGAGGGTATCGGGGCCGGTGGCGAGCACGGTGGCACCCGCGTCGTGCAGGATCCGGGCGGCGCTCGAGGAGGCGGAGGTACGCAGGACGACCCGGTCGCCGGACGCCTCGGCGAGCAGTTCGGACACGCTGGTGTCCGCGACGACGCGGCCTCGTCCGATCACCACGAGATGGTCCGCGGTGCCTTCGAGTTCACCCATCAGGTGACTGGAGACCAGGACGGCGCGGCCCTGCCGGGCGAGCGTCGCCAGGAAGCCTCGCATCCACACGATCCCGTCGGGGTCCAGGCCGTTGAACGGCTCGTCCAGCATGACCACCGGCGGGTCGCCGAGCAGAGCCGCCGCGATTCCCAGGCGCTGGCGCATGCCCAAGGAGAAGCCGCCCGCCTTCCGCCGGGCCGCCGAGCCCAGGCCGGCCTGCTCGATGACCTCGTCCACCCGCCGGGCCGGCACCCCCTGCGAGTGGGCCAGCCACAGCAGGTGGTTGCGGGCGGTGCGGCTGGGCTGCAGCGCGGAGGCATCGAGCAGTGCCCCCACGTGCCGCAGCGGGCGCCGCAGACTCCGATACGGCACCCCGCCGACCAAGGCAGTTCCTTCCTCGGCCGCGTCCAGGCCCAGGATCACGCGCATCGTGGTCGACTTTCCCGCGCCGTTCGGGCCGACGAAGCCGGTCACCCGTCCCGGACGCACGGTGAACGTCATCCCGTCCAGGGCCCGCCGCGATCCGAACCGTTTGCGCAGACCGGTGACCTCGATGGTCGCCTCCGTGTCATGGCTGCCGCCGACTGCGGCCGTCTCATCTCTCATGGGCCCCACCCTGTGACGGCATCGGTTACAGGGGCCGAACGGGCGCTGTCATCTCGTTGTTAGGTGCCGCCGCTTAGCCTGGTCACCGGGCCGCGGCCGGGACATCCCTGGTGCGGGCCGCTCGAAGGGAGCATGCGGATGAGGTGGGAACCGCGCCGATGGTTCACGGGCCCAATCGCCAGCCTCGGCCTGCGTCGTGGCACCGCCCGCGCGCGCTTCACCGCCTTGTACGTGACTTTGTTTTTGCTCTCCGGGACAGTGCTGCTCGCCATCGCGGCCTTGGTGGCGTCCGGCGGATCGCGCTCCAGCCAGGTCGCGCCCGGCGGAGACACGGGCCGGGACACGGGCCGGCCCACCACGGCGGCACAGGCCCAGGGCCGCATCGAGCAGCTGGAGCAGGAACTGGCCCAGGCGCACGACACGCAGTCCAAGGAGATCCTGATCGGGTCTGCCATCGCGTTCGGTGTCATGACGGTGGTCTCGGTCGGTCTCGGCTGGTTCGTCGCCGGCCGGGTGCTGCGCCCGCTGCGCATGGTGACGGCGGCCACCCGCCGGATCACCGCCGACAGCCTGCACGAGCGCCTCGCGATCGGTGGCCCCCGCGACGAGGTGAAGGACCTCGCGGACACCATCGACGACCTGCTCGGCCGCCTGGAGGGCTCGTTCGACGCCCAGCGTCTCTTCGTCGCCAACGCCTCCCACGAACTGCGCACCCCACTCACCACGATGCGGGCCTCCGTGGACGTGGCCCTCGCCAAACCGGGCCCCGTACCCGACACCACAGCCAGGCTGGCCGCCCGCATGCGTACCGAACTCGACCAGGTGGACCGGCTGTTGGAGAGCTTCCTCGTCCTGGCGCGCACCCAGCACGGTGAGTTCACCGACTCGGGACCGCTCCCCCTCGGCCAGGTCGCGAGGGCCGCCCTGACCGCACGAGCCGGGGACATCGCGGCCAAGGGCCTCACGGTGCGCGACGACGGGATCGACGACTCCGTGTGGGTGCGGGGCAGCCGGACGCTGCTGCGCCGCCTGGCCGACAACGTGATCGACAATGCGACAGCGCACAACGACCCAGGGGGCTGGATCGGCGTCGAAGTACGAGCCGGGGGCGGCGAGGGGGGCGACGGCGACGAAAGGGACGACGGCGGCGAACGGGACGAGGGCTTCGCGGTGGCCCTCGTCGTCGAGTCCAGCGGCCCGGTCCTGGATCAGCGGCGGGTGGCGGACCTCGCGCGCCCGTTCCGCCGCCTCGGCGCGGACCGGACCGGCACCGGCCGGGGCAGCGGCCTCGGCCTCTCCATCGTCGCTGCCATCACCGAGGCGCACGGAGGCACCCTGGACCTCCATGCCCGCGCCGACGGTGGCCTGCGCGTCACCGTGACGCTCCCTCGCACCGATGACAGGACGGCGCCCGCCCGTGGCACAGGAGCGGACCCCGCGGGCGCAGGGTTGCCCGCCGCCGGCACAGAAAAGCCCGCCCCCGGCACAGGAATGGACGTGGCACGGTGAGAGTCCTGGTGGTCGAGGATGCCCGCTCCCTCGCCGAAGTGATCGCCGAGGGGCTGCGCGACCAGGGGATGGCCGTGGACCTGGCCCACGACGGGCTCGAAGCCGCAGCCAAGCTGGACGTCAATGCGTACGACGTCGTCGTGCTCGACCGCGACCTGCCGGGCATCCACGGAGACACCCTCTGCCGGATGATCAGCGAGCGGGACGACCGTGTCATGGTCCTGATGCTGACCGCCGCCGCCTCGCCCGGGGACCGCGTCAGTGGCCTGACCCTGGGCGCCGACGACTACCTCGCGAAGCCCTTCCATTTCCCCGAACTCGTCCTGCGCATCCGTGCTCTGGCTCGTCGCCGTCCCTCCGCCCGGTCCCGCACTCTGCGCGCGGCGGGCATCGAACTCGACCCGTTGCACCGTACGGCCGGCCGCGACGGTCGCCGGCTCAACCTCTCCGTCAAGGAGTTCGCCGTACTCGAAGCCCTCCTGGACGCGAGCCCCGCCTTCCTCAGCGCGGAGGACCTCCTCGAACGAGTCTGGGACGAGCACGCCGACCCGTTCACCAACACCGTCACCGTGACCATCAGCCGCCTGCGCCGCAAACTCGGGGACCCCCTGGTCATCGCCACCACACCCGGCGTGGGTTACCGGATCATCGACCCGGCCGACCGAGCGGACGGCATGCCCGGTCCGCCGGACACGGCGCCGTAGCGCCACGTCATAGGGGCGGTCACACCGACGTCAGGCGTCGATGTGGATGCGTCATCCGAGTGACAAGGGTGTGTCGGACCGCGCGTCCACAGACTTCGTCCACCCACCGCCTGGAAACACCTGGGGGAAGGCCGTCGCGATCACAGAGGCTTCTGGTCCGACCAGTAGAGCCGCTTCGCGCTGACCCCCACGGCCCGACCGGTAGGCCGCCGTCCGGGTGCTTCCCGCCGTGGCTCACCGTCCCAGAGCTGAGCCGGACTTAGCGTGCTGAGCACTCCTGTCTCCGGAAAGGGAGCAGAAACGTGCTCAAGGGCTTCAAGAACTTCCTCATGCGCGGCGACGTCATCGTGATCGCCGTCGGTCTGGTCATCGCGCTGGCTTTCTCCACTCTGATCAAGGCGTTCACCGACTACGTGGTCAGCCCGATCGTCGCCCGGTTCCAGGGCGGTGGCTCCGCCGGACTGGGTTGGCAACTCGGAGAGGAGGGGAACGCCGCGACGTACCTCGATATCGGGGAGTTCATCTCGGCGCTGATTTACTTCCTCATCTTCGTGGCAGTCGTGTACTTCCTGATCGTTGTGCCGTACAAGCACTACCAGGCTCGCCGCGGCGTCACTGTCTTCGGTGAGCCGGGGCCGTTGAAGACGTGCCCGGCCTGTCTGGCCGAGGACATCCCCGAGGCAGCGACCAAGTGCCGGTACTGCACCAGCCAGCAGCCGCCCGCGGGCGCTGGAGGGGGGTGACATCGCATCGGTCGAGGCGCTCTCCTGGCAGAGGTGACCAGCAGTGGCGTGATATCGCCATGCGCACCGACAAGCTCCGGCTGCGACCAGCCGTGGCAATGGACGGCACCGGCCGTCGGCTGCCAGGTGGACTTTGGTCGTCAGGCCGCTGCGGGACCGCCCGAGAGCGTGGCCATCCGGTTCTCTCGCCGGAGCCCCTCAGCGGGCGCCGGCCCTTGAGTCACCCATGATCGCCACGATGCCACACCCACCAACACCGTCCTCGGCAAGGGCGAAGGCATGCGCCTATCCGGGTCACGTCCGGACGTCCACCGAGCGAGAGACGCTCGGTGGGGGTAGGTCGATGGGCGCAAGGTGACCTTGGGATCCATGAGGAGATCAGCTATGTACGCAGTGATTCGGCGTTACGAAGGAGTGACCGACTCCACCGAGGCAGGGCGCCGAGTGGACGAGGGATTCGTGCCTCTCCTCCGACAAGTCCCTGGCTTCGTGGCGTATTACTGGGTGGACGCAGGGGACGGAGTCATGGTCTCCACCAGCGTCTTTGAAGACCGATCCGGGGCCGACGAGTCGATCTCGCGGGCGGCGGACTTCGTAAGGGACAACCTCGCGTCGCTGCTCCCCAACCGTCCTCAGGTCACTGCCGGCCCGGTTGTGGCCGCTGGGTAGCGATCTGCGGAGCGGGCCGCTGGATCGCAACTTCCTCCAGATCGAGGATGCCGGCACGACAGTGGGGACCCGCGCGACGACGGTGGTCTTCGGGAGTGCGGACGGCTGATCCGGCACCCGAGTACGCCTGACCGGTGGCGTCGGGCTGAGCATGCTCGTGAGCGGATTCCCCAGGCAGACACGGTGCTGGCGGCCATGTCTCCTCCACCGCAACGGACCGGTTCCGCAGCGGATGCCACCGGTCGGCCACGCCGAGCGCTCCGGTGGCGGCCTGATTGATCGCACAGGTGCAGCCGGTCGCCCGGTCCCGGCAGATGACCTCCGCTCCCGGGTGGCCTCCACCCAGGCGGCAAAGGTCTCCGAGCTGCGCTCGGGCAGATCGGATGGCTTGCCGTTCTCCACGTCCACGAGCACCGCTCCGCACCTGTGCCCAACGACGGAAGGCGAAACCGTCCACCCGAGGACCCGCGGAGCCTGGGCCGGGACCGCCGGTGCGGACGGACAACGGCCACGAATCCTGCTCCTCGCACGCACCCAGGCCTCGAACCTGATCACGTCGTCTCCCGGGACCTCCCCACCGGCCCCGCCATCGTCTCGACGTGCGCACGGAGGGCCTGCGAACGGCTCGCCGCATCGAGTGCTTTCCCGGCCTCGCATCGGCCCATTGTGAACGCTGCACTTCACGCGTATGTCACGGGATTCAATATGCGAGACGCAGCCTGAAGAGACATTGACGTGTCCGGTTTTCGCTGCAAGCCTCTTGGCCATGAGCACGTACGAGAACCTCGCCGCGCGGCTCCACGTCGACCTCCGACGTCAAGCCGGCGCCATCTGTTCCGTCGGTCGATAGGCCCGCCGAACGGCGCGCCTTCCCCTGCTCTCCGCCGTGGATCGTCAGTTGCCGCCGTACCGCTGCGGAAACTGACCGGACTTCTCGCTGAATTCTCAGGCGAGGCTCCCTTCTGCTGACGTTCTGCGTCCGCCATGCCCTGCCCGAATCCTGGCGCGCCGTTTCCGACCGGACTTCCCCATGCCGGACAGCCCGCCTTGATGTCAGTTCTCGCAAGGTGCGCAGAAGAACTTCGTAGAAACACTCCAGCCGCTCCATCAAAGAATGTGAACAGGAATTCCATGACTACGACGGCGTCGACCCGACGACAGTTCCTCACTCTGCTCGGTCTCTCCGCGGTCGCGGTCGGCTGCGGTGCGACTGCAACCGGCGCCGCCGGCAAGGGCCAGACCCGGACACTGCGGTATCAGGGCTGGGCAGGACAGGTCACGTTGCCCGAGCTGGCCGAGAGTCTCGGCTACCTGGAGGACGTGAAGCTGGAGTGGGTCGGTAACACGATCAGCGGGCCGCAGGACATCCAGTCCGCGGCCACCGGGCAGACGGACTTCGGCGGTGCTTTCAACGGAGCCGTCGTCAAACTGGCCGCGAACAAGGCCCCCATCAAGGCTGTCATCAGCTATTACGGCTCCGACAAGCACGCCTACAACGGCTACTACGTCCTCGAGGACAGCCCCATCCGATCCGCCCGCGATCTGACCGGCAAGAAGGTCGGGATGAACACTCTCGGAGCCCACGCGGAAGCCATGCTCGACATCTATCTGCAGCGAGGCGGTCTTTCCCAGGCGGAGATCGACAAGGTCGAACCACTGGTGGTGCCTCCGGTGAACACCGAGCAGTCGCTGCGCCAGAAACAGATCGACGTGGCCGTGCTCGGCGGCATTCTGCGCGACAAGGCCCTCGAGACCGGTGGAATCCGACCGCTCTTCACGGACTTCGACCTGCTCGGCGCCTTCAGCGCCGGCACCTTCGTGATGACGGACCGCTTCCTGAAGCAGAATCCCGACACGGCCCGGATCTTCGTCACCGCCGTGGGACGGGCCATCGAGTGGTCGCGCAGCACTCCGCGCGCGGAGGTCATCGCCCGGATGACGGAGATCGTGAAGAAGCGCGGACGCAACGAGGACACCACACCCCTGAAGTACTGGCGGTCCTACGGCGTCGCCGAGACGGCAGGCCGGATCACCGGCAAGGAACTCCAGCTCTGGATCGACTGGTTGGCCGAGCGCGGTGACATCCGGAAGGGCCAGGTCACGTTGGGCGACCTCTACACCAATGAGTTCAACACCGCCGGTGGGGCCGGCACAGCGCCCGCCTCACCCTCCTCCTCCGCCTCGACGAGCGGGAGCTGATCCCATGCCGGCATCCACCACACCCAAGATCGTGTTCGAGGGCGTGCGCAAGGTCTTCAAGGTCAAGGACACGAAAGCGAAGAGAGGCTCGAGGACACGAAAGCCCAGGGAGTTCACCGCCGTCGACGGCATCGACCTGGAGATATCGGCGGGCGAATTCGTCGTGCTGGTCGGCCCCAGCGGCTGCGGCAAGTCGACACTGCTGGATCTCCTCGGCGGACTTGCCCGGCCCACCGGCGGACAGATCCTGCTGGACGGCGAACCCGTCACCGGTCCCGGCCTGAACCGCGGCATCGTCTTCCAGCAGTACGCCCTGCTGCCCTGGCGCACAGCGCAGGGCAATGTCGAGTTCGGTCTGGAGGCCACCGGCGTTCCACGTCGCGAACGGGCCGCACGGGCCCGGGAGTTCCTGGACCTGGTCGGCCTGACCGGGTTCGAGAGCCGGCATCCGCACGAGCTGTCGGGTGGCATGAGGCAGCGGGTGGCGATCGCTCGCAGCCTCGCCTACGACCCGGACGTGCTGCTCATGGACGAGCCGTTCGCCGCGCTGGACGCCCAGACCCGTGAGTCGTTGCAGGACGAACTGCTCCGCATCTGGCAGCGCACCGGAAAGACCGTCGTCTTCATCACGCACAGCATCGACGAAGCCGTCTACCTGGGACAGCGCGTCGCCGTCATGACGTCAAGGCCCGGCCGCATCAAGGAGATCGTGCCGGTCGCCCTCGACTCCCGTACCAGCACGGACGACATCCGTTCCAGCCCCGAGTTCGCACACCACCGGCACGAGATCTGGGCGCTGCTCCACGACGAAGTGGCCAGAGCTCAGCAGTTGGAGAAGGAGGAGGCTTCCGTATGAGCCTCACGACCGGCACGTCCACCGAAGAGACGCACCCCCGGCTGGCGGCGGGACCGGCGAGCCTCGCCGAAGGCATCCACCCACCTTCCCTCTCCTCGGAGGTGCCACCTTCGGCACCCTCGCCGCAGCCGCGCCGAGCCCGCGATCAGAACGTTCGTGTCCACGGGGCGGCCCACCGACTGCTGTCCCTCCTGGTGGCCGGGGCCACCAAGTCCGCGGCGATCGTGGCTCTGCTGTTGCTGTGGGAGACCGCGCCACGGCTCGGACTGGTCGACCGGACCTTCCTGCCGCCGTTCAGTGAGGTCGCCACCGCCTGGTGGGCGCTGGCGGCCGACGGTCAGCTCGCCGACAACACCTACGCGAGCCTGGTGCGTTCGTTCAGCGGATTCGGTCTGGCCCTGGCCGTCGCCGTACCTCTCGGTCTGCTGATCGGCTGGTATCGGCCTGTCGCCGCTCTGCTCGGGCCGCTGCTGGAGGTGTTCCGCAACACCGCGGCGCTGGCCCTGCTCCCGGTCTTCGTCCTGCTGCTGGGCATCGGGGAGACGTCGAAGATCTCCATCGTGGTGTACGCGTGCACCTGGCCGATCCTGCTCAACACGATCAGCGCGGTACGCCATGTCGACCCCACGCTGCTGAAGTTGGCGAAGTCGATGGACCTGTCCACGCCCCGTCTGTTCCAGAAGGTGATCCTGCCGTCCGCCGTGCCGGTGATGTTCACCGGCATCCGGCTGGCCGGGGCGGTGTCGATCCTGGTGCTGGTCGCCGCCGAGATGATCGGCGCGAAGGCGGGGCTCGGCTATCTGATCAACGCCTCGCAGTTCAACTTCGCGATCCCGCAGATGTACGCGGGCATCATCACGATCTCCGCCATCGGCGTGACCTTCAACCAGCTCCTGGTGGCCGTGGAGCGTCGGCTCAGCTCCTGGCGCGTATCCGCCGACGACTGATCCCGCCCCCTCCGGCCGCGCCGCGCTCATGCCGCGCCGCCGCCCGCGATCGCCTTGCCGCCCCCGATCGTCGCGCCCCGCCCCGCCCCGCATCCGAGGAAGCCCATGACCGCGACCAGCCCACGCCGACTGCATCTCAACGCCTTCCTGATGAACGCCGGCCATCATGACGCCGCCTGGCGCCACCCCCGTACCCAGCCCGAGCGGGTCACCGATCTGCGCTATTTCCAGCAGCTCGCCCAGACCGCCGAGCGCGGTCTGCTCGACTCGGTCTTCCTCGCCGACGGTCTCGCCCTGTGGGGGAACGCCCGGTACAACGCGGTCGGCGGCTTCGAACCGCTCACCCTGCTGTCCGCGCTTGCGGCGGTCACCGAGCACGTCGGACTGATCGCCACCGTCTCCACCACCTTCAACGAGCCCTTCCACACCGCCCGCAAGTTCGCCTCTCTCGACCACATCAGCGGCGGCCGGGCCGGCTGGAACATCGTCACCTCCGGCACCGTGAACGAGGCACGCAACTTCGGCCAGGACGAGCACCTGGAGCACCGGCTGCGCTACGAGCGGGCTCGGGAGTTCGTCGAAGTCGCCACCAAACTGTGGGACAGCTGGGAGGACGACGCGATCCTGCTCGACCGCGAGCGCGGTGTCTACGCCGACACCGACCGGGTGCGGGCGATCGATCACCGCGGCGAGCACTTCGGGGTGCAGGGTCCGCTGAACGTTCCGCGCAGTCCGCAGGGCCACCCGCTGCTGGTCCAGGCCGGTTCGTCGGAGGACGGCAAGGAATTCGCCGCCCAGTACGCCGAGGCCGTGTTCACCGCCCAGCAGACCCTGGCCGACGGCCAGGCCTTCTACAAGGACCTCAAATCGCGGCTCGCGCGCCACGGTCGGACCGAGGACCAGCTGCTCGTACTTCCCGGTATCGCCCCCGTCATAGGCTCGACCGAGGCCGAGGCACGCGAGCTGGAGCGGGAACTCACGGAGCTGCAGATCCCCGAGTACGGGCTCGCCCAGTTGTCCGGGATGCTCGGCACCGACCTGACGGGGCTGCCGCTTGACGGGCCACTGCCCGAGCTGCCCGAGGAGCGGGACATCAACGGCAACAAGAGCCGCTTCACGCTTGTCGCCGAGCTGGGCCGCCGCGACGGCCTCACCCTGCGCGAGCTCATCGCCCGCCTCGGTGCCGGCCGCGGGCACCGGGTGTTCGCCGGCACGCCCGAGCAGATAGCCGACCAGATCCAGGAGTGGTTCACCCACGGCGCCGCCGACGGCTTCAACATCATGCCGCCCCATCTGCCGGGCGGCCTGGAGGACTTCGTCGACCACGTCGTGCCGATCCTGCAGCGCCGCGGCCTGTTCCGCACCGAGTACACCGGCCGCACCTTGCGCGAACACTACGGTCTGCCGCGCCCCGCCAACCGACTGGCCGAGGCGGCCGCGGCAGAGGGACGGCCCGCATGACCGGGCTCGAACTCGCCACGGACGTCCTGGTGGTCGGCGGCGGGCCCGCGGCGACGTGGGCAGCGCTCAAGGCGGCGCAGGCCGGGGCGGACGTGGTCCTCGCCGACAAGGGCTACTGCGGCACGAGCGGTGCCACCGCCTCGAGTGGTACCGGAGTCTGGTACGTGCCGCCGGAGCCCGCCGCGCGCGAGGCGGCCATGGCGAGCAGGGAGGCACTGGGCGGGTTCCTCGCCGACCGGCGCTGGATGGCGCGGGTGCTGGACCAGACGTACGCGGGCATGAACGAGCTGGCGGCGGCAGGGCGCTATCCCTTCCCGGCAGGTCCGGACGGCAAGCAGCTCAGGAACGGTTTGCAGGGGCCGGAGTACATGCGCAGGATGCGGATCCGCGTCCAGCGGGCCGGGGCACGCATCCTCGACCACAGCCCGGTCACCGAGCTGCTCACCGATGCCTCCGGGGCCGTCGCCGGAGCCAGGGGGCACCAGCGCCAGGCCGGGCAGCCGTACCGGGTGCGCGCCGGAGCGGTCGTACTGGCCACCGGCGGTTGCGCGTTCCTCAGCGGCGCGTTGGGCTGCAACGTCAACACCGGCGACGGTGCGCTGTTCGCCGCCGAAGCGGGCGCAGAACTGTCGGGCATGGAGTTCTCCAACGCCTATGGCATCGCGCCCGAGGGCACCTCCGTCACCAAGACCGCGTTCTACTCCTTCGCGACCTTCTACCGCGAGGACGACACGGTCCTGGAAGGCGCGGCCAGCCAGGGCGGCCGGTCCGTGATCGCGAGAACGCTGCTCAGCGAGAAGGTGTACTGCCGCCTGGACCGGGCGGACTCGGCCGCCCGGCAGGCGATGCGGCTGGCACAGCCGAACTTCTTCCTCACCTTCGACCGGCTCGGCATCGACCCCTTCACACAGCGCTTCGCCGTCACACTGCTCGCCGAGGGCACCGTGCGCGGCACCGGCGGCATCCGCATCGCCGGCGACGACTGCTCCACCACCGTGCCGGGGCTGTACGCGGCCGGGGACGCCGCCACCCGTGAGCTGATCTGTGGTGGCTTCACCGGTGGTGGCAGCCACAACGCCGCGTGGGCCATCTCCTCCGGCACGTGGGCAGGTCAAGGCGCGGCCCGCCACGCCCTCTCGCTCGGCGTCCGTGCCGGTACGAGGCGCCTCGCGGCCGCGGCTGCGGGCGGAGCCGGGCTCCGGCCGACCGGCACCCCCGCCCCCGGCGACGGATTCCGGGACGTCATCACCGCGGTCCAGGCCGAAGTTCTGCCGTACGAGAAGAACTATCTGCGCCACGGCGAGCAGCTCACCGCTTCACTGCGGGTGCTCGACAGCGTCTGGCAGGAGCTGCGCGCCACTCTGCACGCCGAGGGCGGGGATGTGGTGCGGGCCCGGCAGGCGTCGGCGATGGCGGCACACGCCCGCTGGATGTACGCCGCGGCGCTCGCCCGCAACGAGACCCGCGGCATGGCCAAACGGCTCGACTTCCCGGCGCAGGACCCCCGGCAGCACCACCGCATCGTCACAGGCGGCCTCGACAGGGTGTGGACCCGGCCCGAGCCCCTGACAACCACACCGGACGTACCACTGGAGGTGGCTTCGTGATCGAACTGGTCTCGGCGGAACGCTGCATCACCTGCGACAAGTGCATCAAGGTCTGCCCCACCGACGTCTTCGACAGGGGTGCGGACGGCATTCCGGTGCTCGCCCGCCGCGACGACTGCCAGACCTGCTTCCAGTGCGAGGCGAACTGCCCGGCCGACGCGCTGTACGTCGCGCCCCAGACCCGCCCGCTGCCCGACGACCACCCCACCGTCCGCGACGAGGAGCACCTGGCCCGCACCGGCCTGCTCGGCAGCTATCGCCGGCACATCGGCTGGGGACACGGCCGCACACCCGGCGCGCTGCGAGCCGTCGGCCCCTCCCTCAGCCCACCAGGGACCAAGGGCGCCTCACTGCCCATCACCTCCTGATCATCTCCCGAAGGGACCCCGCACATGACCACCAGCACCGGCTTCGACATCCGCAGGATCGGCGGCCGAATCGGCGCCGAGATCCTCGGCGTGGACCTCGGCGGCGAACTCGACCCCGCAGTCGTCACCGAGATCAACTCCGCGCTCCTGGCACACAAGGCGCTCGTCTTCCGGGACCAGCAGCTCGACGACGAGGGCCAGCTCCGCTTCGCCTCCCTGTTCGGCGAGCTCACCACGGCGCACCCCACCGTGCCGTCCGTCGACGGCCGGCCCCAGATCCTGCCCGTCGACGGCGACGAGGGCATCCGCGCCAACCACTGGCACACGGACGTCACCTTCGTCCGTACGCCGCCGAAGGCGTCCACGCTGCGCAGCATCGTGGTCCCGCCCTACGGCGGCAACACCCTCATCGCCGACACGGGTGCCGCCTACCGGGATCTTCCGGAACCGCTGCGCGAGCTGGCCGACAAGCTGTGGGCGGTGCACACCAACGCGTACGACTACGCCGCCCCGAAGAGCGAGAAGGCGGCCGAACACCGTAGGCGGTTCGTCTCCCGGAAGTACCGCACCGCCCACCCGGTCGTGCGGGTCCACCCCGAGTCCGGGGAACGCGGGTTGTTCATCGGAGCCTTCGCCCAGAGCATCATCGGCCTCGGCCCCTCCGACTCCCGCGACCTGCTGCGCATCTTCCAGTCGTACGTCACCCGTCCCGAGAACATCGTGCGCGTGGCGTGGCAGCCGGGCGACCTCGTCCTGTTCGACAACCGCATCACCCAGCACTACGCCCCCGACGACTACGGCGACCTGCCCCGACTGCTGCACCGGGTGACCGTCGCGGGGGATGTCCCGGCCGGTGTCGACGGCATCCTCAGCTACGTCATCGAGGGCGACGACGCCACCCACTACACACCGGCGGCGGGCTGAACTCCCCTTCGGCCGCCGGGCAAGGGCCCCTGCCCGGCGGCCGAAGGGCCCACTCGTGAGGGAACACCCGCCGACGCGGGACGAGGACGGCGGTGATGAAGTCGGCGAGGACACCGTCGTACGTGTGACATCGCGGTCCGCGACGGTCCTGGGCTGCTGCGCCCCGGTGGCGAGCACGGCATCGTGCTGCCGGAGCCGTACCGCACGTGCGTGGCGGAGATGTCCGACGGTTGCGAGCAGGGTCCGCCGGACTACGGACTCCTGCCGCTGGCCGAACTGCCCCAAGACCGGGGCGACGCCCGCGATGAGTGGATCAGTGGCGAGGGGGCCTACCCCCTTCTCCGTGAACGGATCCGGCTTCGGTGCCTGGGTGAGGCATTGGACCAGCGGCGATCCCTGGTACCCGCAGGACTGACCGTCGTAAGTGCGGTGTCCTGGGCCCTTTGCCCATTCCGCCGCGGGAACGGCCGAGGGCTTCGCCTGCCGCACCGACTCCTCAACGCGTCGCTGATCGAAGAGACGCCCTCTAGGCCTCTGCCGGAGCCTTCGTGTTCTCCTCGTCCGGGATTCCGGCGGGTGCGGGCTTGGAGTACATCACGGCGCCCTGCTGGGTTCCCTTCTCGACGATGCCCTTCCTGGTCAGGCTCTCCAGGTTGTTGCGGACGACCTGGATGGACGTCGTGCGCTCGGGGTGCATCTCCACGAGTTCGGTGCGGATCTCGTTCACCAGGCGGGGCTCACCGGCGTGCTTGGACAGGATGGTTTCGATGAGTTCGCGCAGGGGAGGCCCGGCGGTCTTCTTCGCGGCGGATGCCTGGGTGGTCGCTGCGGCCTGCTTCAGTGTGGCCTTCTTCGTGACGGCCTTCTTGGCGGCGGGCTTCTTCGGCGCGGTCTTCCGGGCGGGCTTGCTGGTGGTCTTCGCCTGCCTGGGCTGCGGAACGGCGACGTCCGGCTCAGCCGGCGACGGGTTGGTGAGGTGCGGCTCCATCGGTGCGGGTTCCGGTGTCGCCTCGGTTGCCGCGGGCTGCGCAACCATGGTCGGCGGCACCGTTCCCAGCATTTCGGTCAGCCACTTCTCGTCCGTCTTGAGCCCGTCCAACCGCGCCTGGAGCTCCGTGAGTTGCCGCGCGATGTCTTCCTGCTCGGAACGGTTCTTCTCGAGGTCCCTGGCGAACCGCTCCGCGTACGCGATCTGAATGTTCTCGGCCATGGCAGCTGATTTCTCCTTCGCATGGTGTGTTGCTGCCGGATGCTACTCACTGCGGGCGTCATATGGGTGGGTTCTGTCCAGGGCCACACTTTCGAGACATGCTCACGGACGCCATCCCCGGCACCCGAAGAGGGTGTGGCGTCGAGCCTGCACAGTCTGGATCAGGCCATGTCCTGCGTCACGAGCGCCTCCACAGGCCGTCCGTGCAGATCGACGGCATAGGCTCGTTGTTGATGTCGATGGGGGAGGGGACGACATGACCGTCGTGGAGGTCCACTGGCGCGAGGACGCCGCATGCAGGACCGCCGATTCGGAGGAGCTGTTCGCCAAGGCCGCCCAGCAGAAACGCGCCAAGGCGGTATGCGGGGGCTGCCCGGTACGTACGGAGTGCCTGGCCGAAGCCCTCGACAACCGGATCGAGTTCGGAGTGTGGGGCGGCATGACCGAGCGCGAGCGTCGCGCCCTGCTGCGCCGCAGACCGGATGTCGTCTCCTGGCGCAGCGTGCTGGAATCCGCCCGTGACAGCGCGATG
The DNA here is from genome assembly GCF_042264065.1 of Streptomyces sp. NPDC056222. Classification (NCBI taxonomy): domain Bacteria; kingdom Bacillati; phylum Actinomycetota; class Actinomycetes; order Kitasatosporales; family Streptomycetaceae; genus Streptomyces; species Streptomyces sp. NPDC056222. The sequence goes on from NZ_JBHJTL010000001.1 coordinate 132,299, forward strand.
CCCAAGGCGAGCTGAACGGCGCCGGGATGTCGGCCAGGGGTTCCACGTGCCGGATCGCCTGCATTTCCTGCATGGTTTATGGCATGGCTCTCAGCGTTGTCGGGCCCGTCGCACATGGTGCGGCGGGCCCGACCGCGTACGGGAGGCCGTACGAAGCCGCCGTCGGCGGCGGGTTGTCTTTGCTCCTTGGCCCAGTTGCGTAGGGAAGTCTCGGCAACTGAACATGATGCCTTCAACCCGACGGAGAGGTGCTCCATGCCGAGACGACACGCGGTGGTGGTCGGGGCCGGAATAGGCGGCCTCACGGCCGCCATCGCACTGCACCGCCGCGGCTGGCACATCACCGTCTGCGAACGCGCCCCCGAACCCCCCACCACCGGCGCCGGCATCGGCCTCGCCCCAACGCCCTGCGCGCGCTCGCCTTCATCGAGGTCGACATCGCCCACGTCACCGGCAGCGCCGTGCCCACAACCATGGGCCTCCGCCGCTCCGACGGCCAGTGGCTCATCCGTACCGACACCGCCGACATGGCAGCGCGCTACGGCCTGCCCCCGATCGCCGTCCCGCGCCCGGCTCTTGCCGCGGCCCTGGCTGCCTCCCTGCCTCCCGAGGCCCTCCGCCACGGCACCGCCGTGACCGCCGTCGACAACGCCGCGGGCCGCCCGATCGTCCGTACGGAAGCCGGCCCGGACCTTCCCGCCGATCTCGTCGTTGCCGCCGACGGCATCCACAGTCCGCTGCGCCGTACGTACTTCCCTTCCCACCCCGGCCTGCACTACCTCGGCGAGACCGCTTGGCGGACCCTCGTGGACGCCCCGGACCTGCGGATTCCGGCCATGAGCGAGACCTGGGGACGGGGCGAGCGGTTCGGCGTGACCCCACTCTCCGACGGCCGGTTCTACCTCTACGCCACCGCGGTCGTCCCTGCCGGCACCCGGTCAGCCGCCCCACGAGCCGAACTCCTCCGTCGCTTCGGTTCGTGGCACGACCCGATCCCGGCCCTGCTGGAGCGCGTCGGCCGCCTCGACTCAGCTGACGTCCTCCAGAACGACCTCTACGACCTGGCCGCCCCGCTCCCCAGCCTGCACCACGGCCGGATCGCCTGGGTCGGCGACGCCGCCCACGCGATGGCCCCCAATCTCGGCCAGGGCGGCTGCCAGGCCATCGAGGACGCGGTGGTCCTCGCCCATCTGCTGCCGGCCGGAGACGGCGGTGACAGCTCGGACACCATCCCGGGCGCCCTCGCCGCGTACACCGCCGCCCGTCGCGACCGCACCCACGCCGTGCGCGTACGTGCCCGCCGGGTCGGCCGCCTGGGCGCCATCCGTAACCCGCTTGCGGCGGCGGCCCGCGACTTCGCGGTCCGTGCTACCCCAGGGAACCTGGCCCTGCGCGGCATGGACGACCTGTTCAACGGCTTCCGCCTCCCCGGGTAGCGGGGACCCGACCCTCGACAACGCCCACGGCAACGGGCGGGGGGATGTTCTCGGTGGGAGGCGATGTTCGCGCACTCCAGGGACTCGGTGTGCCGAGGTCGACGGTGGGGTGATCAGGCGCGTCCCTCGGCCCGGCGTCCCCTACCGGCGAGTCCCGGGCGGGGAGCATGACAGGCATGACCACTCAGCACCCCGCAGAGCGGGGCGGCGCCGGGCGCGACTGGTTCGCCGCCTTCTCCGAGCGGGCGTCGAACGTCACCAGCTCGCCGGCGTTCTACGTCCTGTGCGTGTTCCTGGTCCTCGGCATGGTCGCCGTACATCTGGTGCACCTGTCCGTGCCCTGGCTGATCTTCGCGGGGGATGTCATGACGGCCGTCAACCTGCTCCTGCTCACTCTGCTGAAGAACACCGAACGGCGTGACATACACGCCGTTCAGCGCAAGCTCGACGCCATCGCGGCGGCCTTGTTGGAGCAGCGCGAGGGCACGAGCCACACAGCGGCCGACGAGCTACGGCGTGCCATCCGTATGGAAGAGGAACAGTGACGGGGCAGCGACCCTGGTGGCGGGCACGCCGCCGGTCCGCCACCTGCCGGACGGATCGTCGGGCAAGTGGCGGGCGGCTCCCTCAGCGGACGACGTCGAAGACCTGCTTCTGGAGGCCGTTGGCGTACGCCTCCTGCTCGACCAGCTTCAGCATCTGGGTGTCCTTGTCCGAGCCGCTGAACAGTCGCTTGCCCGCGCCGAGCAGGAGCGGGAAGACGAGCAGGTGGTAGCGGTCGATGAGGCCGGCGTCCGAGAGGTTCCGGTTGAGGGTGGCGCTGCCGTGCACGATGATCGGGCCGCCTTCGGTCTCCTTCAGCGCGGCCACCTCGTCGAGCGAACGGAGGATCGTGGTCGCGCCCCAGTTCGTGACGAGGTCGCCCTCGGCGAGAGTGGTGGAGACGACGTACTTCGGCATGAGTTTGTAGTCGGCGAAGTCCTCCATGTCCGGCCACACCGGGCTGAACGCCTCGTAGCTGGTCCGGCCCAGCAGGATCGCGGACGATTCCTTCTGCTCCCGGCTCTTGATCTCGAACGCCTCGGGAAGGAACTCCACGTCCTTGAAGGTCCATCCGGAGTTCCGGTAGCCGGGCTCGCCCCCCGGAGCCTCCACGACGCCGTCCAGGGAGACGAAGGCAGAGCTGATCAGAGTACGCATGTGATTCCTCAGTGACTCGTACGGGCTTCTCATCGTTCGGCCGCCGTGTGCTCGGTCGAACACCATGTCAGACGGAAGATCGCGCAGAAACTCATCGGCCTCCGGCGAAAACGTTCTCGACCCCGCGAGGTCGGCGGAGACGGAACAAGGTGTCGAACTCTGCATCCTGCTCTCCTCCATCTCCCGAGGGCACTCCTTGCGTCGCCATTTCTGACGAAGGAAAGCTACGTTGCATTCGAACTTCTGGCTACATATGCGTCGCGCGCAGCTGGCATTCATGCAGGTGAAGGGTTGAAGATTGTTGCGATGGCGTGAAGCCTAACGCAATGATCCATTCCGATTCGTTGCAATGGCGTGCTGGTGAATGCATCGTACCCATGTCTCTCGGTGGGCTCATGCCGGCGCAGGGCAGATCCAGTGGTGGAACGGCAGGGCGGATCATGGCACTTCGACAGATGGCGCATGTCGGGGTGGCGCCGGACGCGCCGCCGGTGGCTACATGGTGGTCGCGGGTGCCTTCACCCGCCGCGGTTCTCCACCACCCCGTAGGCGCGTCGAGGTGATTTCTGATGGTGACAGACCGGTACGGCAACCCACTGCACGAGTGCACACAGGAGACAGCCGCGCACCTGGACCGCGCCGTCGAGGCGCTGCTCCACTTCAGCCCCGAGGTGGAGCAGGCTGTCGACGACGCTCTCGGCAGTGGGCCGGCCTCACCCGTCGCGCAGTCGTTCGCCGCGTATCTGGGGATGCTGGGGACCGAGCCGGGCGAGGCCGTCGTGGCACGGCAGCGGTTCGACCGGTACACGGCCGGCGTGGACATCCCGTCCCTGCCCGTACGGGAGCGCATGCATCTTGCCGCGGCCGAGGCATGGCTGGCCGGAGACCTGCACCGCGCCGGCGGGCTGCTGGAGGAGCTGTCCCTGGCGTACCCCACGGACGCGCTCGCCCTGGCTGTCGGGCACCAGTTGGACTTCTTCACCGGTGACGCCGTGCGCCTGCGTGACCGCATCGGTGGAGCCCTCGGTGCCTGGGACGCCGACGAACCCCACCGGGGCCTGATGCTGGGCATGTACGCGTTCGGGTTGGAAGAGTCGGGTCACTATCGCCTGGCCGAGGAAGCGGGTCTCGCCGCGGTCGAGCAGAACCCCCGTGATGTCTGGGCGATCCACGCCGTCGTCCATACGTACGAGATGCAAGGGCGCGTGTCCGACGGGATCCGCTACCTCGACGCCCGTCGTGACAACTGGGCGCGAGGCAACTACCTCAACGTCCACAACTGGTGGCACTACGCCCTCTACGCCCTGGAGGCCGGAGACACCGACAGCGCCTTGAGTATCTACGACTCCGCCCTGCACAACGACGATTCTGCCGGGACGGCCATGGAACTGCTGGACGCCGCAGCGCTGTTGTGGCGGATCCGGCTCGCGGGAGCGGAGCCGACGGCCCGCTGGGAGGCACTGGCCGACGCGTGGGCTGCGCGAGCCGATCCACCCTTCTACGCGTTCAACGACGTGCACGCCGTCATGTCCTACGCCGGCGCCGGGAGGTTCGTGGAGGCGACGCGGCTCATCGCCGACCGGCGGCGGTGGCTGGCCCAGGAGGTTGCCGACACCGTCACCAACCGCCGGATGACCGTGGAGATCGGCCTGCCCGCGTGTGAGGCGCTTCTCGCCCACGCCCAAGGCAAGCACACCACCGTCGTCGACCTGTTGTGGCCGCTGCGTCGCCGGCTGCACGAGTTCGGAGGCAGTCACGCACAGCGTGACGCCCTCCAGAAGACCCTTCTCGACTCCGCGCTCAGCTCCGGCCGACACGACCTGGCCCGTGCGCTCATCAGCGAACGAATCGGGATCCGGCCCGACAGCTCCTACAACTGGTCGGCTCGAGCCAGCCTGGCTGATGGCCTGGGCGACGCAGCCCTGGCCGCCGTCGCCCGCAACCATGCGCGCGACGCGGCGGCAGCAGTGGCCGAGACCCTCCGCTCCCCGGCCTCTCCTTCCCGCTCCGGCTCCGGCGTCGGAGCACCATCCGGCGGAAGCGATGCGCCTGGAGCCAGTCCCGTACCTCGGTGAATCTCGGGGGCGAGGGTCTCCGTCCTCCGGCAACGGCCGGAAGACGGAGACCCCCTGTGGAGGCGTCGGCTCGGATGCGGCGCTAACTCACCCGGTATGCACGGATGATCGTCTGATCGACAGAGTTGCCTGCGGCGTCCGCCGCCTGGACTCGCAGGGACACGAACCCGGTGCGGGGGTTCTTCGTCTGAGCGGTCCAGCGCCCGTCAGCGGACTTGCGCAGGTGGAGCGACGTCCAGGTCTTCCCGTCGTCGATCGAGCCCCATGCCTTCAGCGAGGTCACCTTCGGCAGGGAGGAGTCGATCTGGTAGGCCGACAGGTCGAACGAGAAGCGACTGCCGGCCGGCGCCCGGTTCTGCCGGTCGACGGGGATGTCGTAGCCGACCTGTACGAGGGCAAGCGGCCGGGTTTCCTCCTGCCGGCCCGAGACGAAGGACCACTCGGTGCGGGTTTGCGTCGACAGGCCGCTGAACTGCCCACCCCGCTCGGTCTCGTAGACGTAGCGATAGCGCGCGCTCTCCGGCGTCGTCGTGTAGGACGAGGTGAAGGAGGACTCCCCGGTGGCGGCCACCTCCTTGTCACCCCGGTAGAGCGTCCTGCGCAGCGTCTCCGGATAGCCGAAGTTCTCCGACCCCGGACCTGCCCCGTCATCGGCGGACGAGACATTGAGTTCGAGGCTGTTCCCGGAACGCTGGGCGCCGAAGTCCGCGGTGCCCGGCGGCGGGGGAGCGTACTGCCTCCAGAAGCTGAACGGCGTGGTCCGCAGAGGTACGGAGGGCTTGACGACGGCCTTCCCGAACGATTCGCGCAGACGCTCGCCGGCTCGCAGCGTGCGGTACTGCGTCTCGGTCATCACCTTGCCGGGACCGGGTGCCACCAACCACCCGTAGCGGTCCTTGCCGGCCAGGTACCACTCCTCGATCCGCTTGTTCGTGGGAACCGGGTACGAAGCGAGGACCGACATGCCGAGGCCGATGCCCTCAAGGTGCGGCAGCACGATCGGCGTGGTCCAGACGTGGCTCGACTCGCCGTGGTAGACACGGTCGATCACCGTGCTGTTGCGCGCGTCCATGACCTGCGTGAGCGGGGCGTCGGGGATGCGCGCCGCCTCGACCGAACCGACGTAGGAGTACGTCTCCTCGGCGAGGCCACGGAAGGCCAGAATCGGGGAGTCGCCGCCTGCCTTCAGCGCGCGGAGCAGCGCGTGTCCCTCGTGGAGGGCCACGCCCAGCACCGGCAGCGGGAGGTCGGTCACCTGGCCGACGACACGCCCCCCGTCATGGATCAGGATGACCGCCAGCGCACCGCGGCCGCGGGCCGCTTCGGCGACGGACCGGGCGTCCGTGCTGTCGACCACGACGATCGCTCCGCGCACGTCGTGCTTGCGCAGGTCCGCGTCGGAGCCCGTTCCGCCGTGCACCAGGCGCGCACTCTTGCGGCCGTCGAGGTGCGGGGACCCCACCACGTACATCGGAGTCATCCTCGTCCGGGATCCCGGGGTTTTGAGATGCACGTCCCGCAGCCACGGCTCATGGCCGAACCAGGTCTCGTTGAAGGCGTATGCGCCGGTCTCCACCGCCTGTGTGGGCAGGGCAGACACCCGTGCTTCCCAGTACTGGACCTCCGTCTGCTGCAGGACGCGGGCTCCTCGGCCGGTCAACCGGTCGCTGTTCAGCACCACGTGGTGTGCGTCGGTGGGCCGGGGGGTCTTCAGCGTCACGGGCTGAGCCTTGCGGGCGTCCATGACGATGCTGGTGTCCGAGGTGAGTGACAGCTCCGGGATGTCGGCCTGTGTGACCTCGACCCTGTCGTCCGAAGTCCCCGGCGTACAGGTGCGGATCACGGACATGACGCCATAGTCGTCCTGCGGCAGCGTCATCGAGGACGTTCCGTCCGGCGCGACGTTCAGAGGTGCGAAGTTGCCGTCCTGATCGAAGACGAACGCCGAGACCTGGCAGGGAACGTTCCCGAGCCGGTCCTTGAAGCCGACGCTCAGGTCGTGATCGGGAGCGCCGATCCTCAGCGCCACGGATGTACGGACGACTTCGTCGCCACCTCGCTCGGCGGCGACCAGGTGCGTGCCGTAGAGTCCGGCGGCACGGTCTCCCGGTGCCGCGGTGACGGTCACGGTCGCAGTGCCGCCGGCGGGCACCGTCACCGACGCCGCACCCGCGGAGAACATGCCGGCGGGTGCGCTCGGCGCCTCTTCCAGGGCGAGGTCGAGAATGATGGCGGTGTCGCCGCTGTTCCGGTAGGTGACCGTGCGCTCCGTCGTCCGGGACGACGGAGCATCGGAGGCAGGCGGCACCGAGCCGAAGCTCACGGCGCCGTCGGCGACCACGCGCTGCTTGACCGCGCGGGCCACGTCGACCCGGCCGCTGCCACCGTCGAACGGATGCTGACCGACCGCCTTCGCGCTGCCGACGAGGGCGCTCTTCAGCTGGTGCGCCGACCAGTCGGGATGACGCTGCTTCAGGATCGCCGCGGCACCGGCGACATGGGGAGCCGCCATCGATGTGCCGTTGGCGCTGAGGTAGTGGTCGTCCACGACCGGCCCGCCGGTCATGTTGGTGCCCTGCGCCAGGGCGGCGACGATGCCGGCACCGGGAGCGGTCAGGTCGGGCTTGACGCCGAAGTCACCTATCCGTGGGCCGCGGCTGGAGAAGCGGGTGAGGTCGTCCTGCTTGTCGACCGCTCCGACCGTCAGCGCCGCGTCCGCGACGCCCGGGGCGACGACCGATTCGGCGCCTCTCGCGCCAGCGTTGCCCGCGGCGACCACGAAGAGCGTCCCGTGCGACTCGGTGAGGGAGTTCACGGCACTCGACAGCGGGTCGGTGCCGTCGGTCGGCACGCTGCCCAGGCTCATGTTGACGACCGAGGCACCGCTCCCGGCCGCCCATTCCATGCCGGCGATGATGTCGGACGTGAGACCGGACCCGCCGTCGTCGAGGACCTTGCCGACGTACAGTCGTGCGCCGGGGGCCACACCCTTGCGGCGGCCGACCGAGGCCGCCCCGCTGCCCGCGACGGTGCCGGCGACGTGCGTCCCGTGTCCGTGGCCGTCATCGGCGTCGGCGACCCCGGAGACGAAGGACCTCGCTTCCGTGATCCTTCCCGCCAGGTCCGGGTGAGCGGCGTCCACGCCGGTGTCGAGAACAGCGACCTTCGTCCCCGTACCGTCCAGGCCCGCGGCCCAGGCCTGGGGCGCACCGATCTGGGGCACGCTCTGTTCGAGGCCGGCCCGCACCTTCTCGTCGAGCCAGACCTTCGCCACGCCGCCTCGGAGGGAGTCCGGTGCGGAGGCACCCGATGCTTCGAGGCCTGGGGAACCCTTCACGGGGGCGCCGGTGAGACCCGACCAGAACAGGGCGGCCTGCTTCTTTTCCTCGTGCAGCGCCACGCCGTCGATGCCCTTGAAGACGTGCTTGCGGCGACTGCCCGCGAGGTCGGCCGCCTTCGTGGCCTGCGCTCCGGCACCCTTGGCACGGACACCCGAAGGGCTGCCGTACGTGACGATCAGAGGCAGCGACGTGGTGTGCGCGTCGTCGTACTCGTACCGCGCGAGCTTCGTGACGTTGAAGAGCTCCTTGTCGAGCTTCCCCGCCGTCACGAGCGGCAGCGCGGCGTGGGGGTAGACGTAGACCTCCCCCTTGGCGGTGGTGACCGCCACGTGTCCGGCGCTGCCGCCGAGAGGTGTCGCCCCTCTCATGCGGGCGGACTGTCTGCCGTCCGGACCGGTGTACAGCTCGACCACGTCCCCTGTGATGAGGGTGATCGTCTTGGTCTGGGCCGAGGCGGACCGGAACGTCGACTCCGTGGAATCCGGGAACTGTCCGGCTGCGGGAGTGACACCGGCGGCGAGTAGCGCCGCGGTGCACCCCAGGACTGCCAGACGGCGTATCCAGGTCATGGACAACCCTTCTGGGTCGCGTAGGTGAGCGGGTCAACTTCCTTTTGGCGGGGCTTATTTGAAAGACCGAAAGGCCCCGTGTCGACCCGCGGGAAGCCTATTGGCCGACGACGATCACGCGATATCCCGGGACGGCCCCATTCCGGGACATGAAATCCATGCATCCGGACATTCGGCGGGCTCGTTCGAGGGCCTGAATCGTGGGCGGTGTGTCCCGTGGAGCGGTTTCCTCGGATTCCCGGGTGCGGGAAGGTCTCCTCGTGGTGGTGGAGTCGCCAGAGGGATCTAGCGATGTCGGCGTCCGTCGACACGGCGACTCCACCACTGCACCTCATGTCGGCGCGGAGGATGACGACGAGAAGGGCTCATCCCCACGGGTGACCCGCAACGTCGTCAGGAGTGCTGACGGATTCACGCCGAACGCCTCGGAAGCTTTTCAGTAGTCCGATTTCCGGGACTTTTTCCGACGGTCGAATCCGACATGAACGAGTGGAGCACTCCCACGTGGCGACTTTTCTTTACAGGCTGGGCCGGTTCAGCTTCCAACACCGGTTCTTCATCACTCTGTCGTGGGTGGCGCTGCTGGTCATGGCCGGAGTCGCTGCTGCCGCCGCGATCACACCGGCTCCGAGCTCCTTCTCGATGCCCGGAACCGAGGCTCAGCAGGCTTTCGACCTACTGAGCGAACGCTTCCCCGACGCTCACCACGACGCTGCGACGGCGCGCATGGTGTTCCAGGCGCCGGACGGAGAGAAGCTGACCGACCCGGCGTACCGCGAGGCGATCGCGAACGCCGTCGCCGGCGTGCAGAAGAGCTCGACGCAGGTCGCCTCCGTCGTCGACCCCTTCACCGCGCACACGGTCGGAAAGGACGGCTCGACGGCGTACGCGAACATCTCCTACGAGGTGGGCTCGGCGTCCCTCACCGAGGAGACGAAGCAGGCCCTGGTCGACACCGCCGCGTCCGCACGGGACAGCGGACTCGTCGTCGAGGTCGGCGGGAGTGCCGTTCCGTCGGAGCCCGAAGGCGGGACGGAGATCCTCGGCATCGCCGTGGCCGCGCTCGTCCTCCTCATCACGTTCGGATCCCTGGTCGCCGCAGGGCTGCCCCTCGTCACCGCCCTCCTCGGCGTCGGCGTCGGAGTCTCCATCATCGGAGCACTCGCCCACACCCTGGACCTCGGCGACACGACGTCCACGCTCGCGATGATGCTGGGCCTCGCGGTCGGCATCGACTACGCGCTGTTCGTCGTCACCCGCTACCGCGCCGAACTCGCCGAGGGCCATCCGCGTGAGGAGGCCGCCGGCCGAGCGCTCGGTACGGCCGGCTCCGCGGTCGTCTTCGCCGGGCTGACCGTGGTGATCGCCCTGGCCGGGCTTTCGGTGGTCGGCATTCCGGTCCTGACCAAGATGGGTCTCGCCGCGGCCGGCACGGTCGCCTTGGCCGTCCTTGTCGCGCTCACGCTGCTGCCGGCTCTGCTCGGCATCGCCGGGAAGCGGATCATCGGTCGCAAGGCCCGCAAGAGGGGCCCGAAGCCGCGTCGCGCCAGGGTCACGGCGGGGGAGCGCTGGGCCGGCTTCGTGCTGCGCCGCCCCCTGCCGGTGCTCGTGGCGGGCGTCCTGGGCCTCGGGGCCCTCGCCGTGCCCGCGGCGTCGCTGGAGCTCGGGCTGCCCGACGAGGGATCGCTCTCGGCCGAGACCACTCAGCGGAAGGCGTACGACATCCTGTCGGACGGCTTCGGGCCGGGGTTCAACGGCCCGCTCGCGATGGTGGTCGACGCCAAGGACAGCGGTGACGTCAGGACCGCGGCCGCGAAGACGATCACCACCGTGAAGCGGATCGAAGGCGTGGTCGCGGTGAGCCCCGCTGCCTTCAACAAGGCGGGTGACACCGCGACGATCACCGTCGTGCCCTCCTCGGGGCCCGGCAGCAAGCAGACGGAGAAGCTGATCGGCGAGATCCGCGCGGCCGGCCCCGAGATCGAGGCGGAGACGGGGGCCCGAGCCCTGGTGACCGGCCAGACGGGCATGCAGGTGGACTTCTCGCAGAAGATGAGCGACGCGCTGCTGCCTTATCTGTCCCTCGTGGTGGGTCTGGCGTTCCTGCTCCTCATGCTGGTCTTCCGCTCGGTACTGGTCCCGCTCAAGGCGGCTCTGGGCTTCCTGCTCTCGGTGAGCGCCGCACTCGGCGCAGTCGTGGCCGTGTTCCAGTGGGGCTGGCTGGCCGACGTGATCGGGATCGACACGACCGGTCCCATCATGAGCACGATGCCGATCTTCATGGTGGGCATCGTCTTCGGCCTCGCGATGGACTACGAGGTCTTCCTCGTCACCCGGATCCGGGAGGCGTACGTGCGCGGCGAATCCCCGCGCCAGGCGGTCGTCTCAGGATTCCGGCACGGAGCCCGCGTGGTCACGGCTGCCGCGGTGATCATGATCGCGGTTTTCGGTGGCTTCCTCGGAGCGACCGAGCAGACGGTCAAGATGATCGGATTCGGTCTGGCCGTGGCCGTGTTCCTCGACGCCTTCGTCGTCCGCATGGCCATCGTTCCCGCCGTCCACGCGCTGCTCGGGCGGACCGCGTGGTGGCTGCCGAAGTGGCTGGGCAGGGTCCTGCCCGACGTGGACGTCGAGGGAGAGAAGCTGCGGGCGGTGCTCGAGGACCGCGGTCGGCCCGCCCCCTCACCCGTGGAGGCCGATCTGGTCGCACACCGTCAGTAACGCTGTTGTCCAGGCCCGCCCTGCCCGAGTCGAGGGCGAGGCGGGTCCTGGCAGTCCTCTGGACCGGTTGTCACCGTCCGTGACACTTCGGATCCGAGGGGTGCGCGTTCGCCGCCGGGGGTCATGAGCCCCCGGCGACGCGTCACCCTCGGTCCGGCGCACGGGCCGCGGCCGCCGGTCCATCCGCTTGCCACGCCCACCCCGAAGGACGAGGATTTTTCTATGAACCGGTCGGCCGCGTCGCCGCACCACCTCCTCATGGTGATGTTCGACGAGGTGCAACTCCTCGACGTCACCGGACCGTTGGATGTCTATGCCGCCGCCAACGAGTACGGCGGCAACTACCGTCTGTCGACCGCCTCGTTGGACGGAAAGCCGGTCACGACGACCGGCGGAGTGCAACTGGTCCCCGATCTCGCACTCGAGGACGTCGACTCCCGTATCGACACCTTGCTCATCCCGGGCCGGCCGGACTGGTGGGCGGCGGTCTCCGACCGCCCTCTGATCGAGCACATCTCCCGGATCGCGACCGACCCGAAGACCCGTACGGTGGCCGCGATCTGTGCCGGCGCCTTCCCACTGGCCGCGACCGGGCTGCTCGACGGCAGGCGTGCCGCGACCCACTGGCGCCTCGCCGCGGACCTGGCAGCGCGCTACCCGGCGATCGACGTCGACAAGGACTCCATCTTCGTGCGCGACGGCCGCATGATCACGTCCGCCGGGATCACCGCGGGCATCGACCTCACTCTGGCGCTCGTCGAGACCGACCTGGGCGCGGAGGTCGCACGCGCCGCGGCGAAGCACCTGGTCGTGTTCATGGCGCGGCCGGGCGGGCAGTCCCAGTTCTCGGTCCGGCAGACCGCCAAGTACGGCACGGACTCGGTACTCCGCCAGGTTCTGGACGACATCACCGCGGACCCGCGCGACGACCACAGCCTGACCACCATGGCGGCGCGGGCAGGCGTCAGCGAACGCCATCTGACCCGTCTGTTCCGGGCCGAGACGGGCATGAGCGCGGCCCAGTTCGTCGAACAGATCCGCCTGGAGGCAGCCCAAGCCCTGCTGGAGAGCGGCAGCGATCCTCTCGACTCCGTCGCCCGCGCGAGCGGGTTCGGCTCGGTCGAGACGCTGCGCCGTGTGTTCCACCGCCTCCTCGGCGTCACCCCAGGTGCCTACCGCGACCGTTTCCGTACCACCGGCCGCTGACGACTCGGTCCTCGTCGCGCCGGACACCACCGACGGCCGGCGGCGCCATCAGACGCTGCCGGCCGTACTGTTCTGCCGGGTGGGCTTCGGCTACTCCCTGGAGCCGATCGTGTGGATCGGCCGCCTGAGCAGCAGCAGTCGGGCGGGGACGTAGGCTCCCAGGGCTGCGAGCCCCGCTGTTCCCCCCACGATGGACAGGTACGTGAGCGGCGACACGGTGGGCCATACGGACCCGGTGAGGGCGAGTGCGATGAGGCCGAGTGCCGGGAACGCCGCCAGGGTGCCCAGGCCGACACCGATCACGGCCACGGCGGCGCTCTCCCAGGAGACCATGCGCATGACCTGGCGGGAGGTGATCCCGGTGAGTCGGAGAAGGGCGAACTCCCTTCGTCGCACCATGGTGTTCATCACCTGTGCGTTGACGACCGTGACCCCGGCGTACGCGATGATCAGGCCGGCTATCAGGTAGTTGACCCAGGCGTACGCCTGCTGCTCCTGCATCTGCCGGTTGAAGGAGATGCGGTCCGCGACCTGAAGGGACGGGTACTCCTCCGCCACCTCGGCCAGCGCCTTCGTCACGTCGGCTCGCGCTTCCGTGGCCGCCCGCACCAGCACGGAATCGTTCATCCCGGTCGTGGTGTGCGCGGCGAGCACAGCGTGGTCGAAGGTGAGGTCCGCGAAGCCGAGCCCCCGGTCGTACACCGCCACCACTCGGGGCGTGACGAGCGTGCCGTCGCCCAGGCGCAGCTGCGCCGCGTCCCCGACGTCCAGCCCCAGCCGGGACGACGCCGTGGTGCTGAGGGCGACCGTGGCGGGGCCCAGACGGTCGAAGTCGCCCCGCCGGAGGTCCAGGTCGACGGTTTCCGGCAGGGCCTTCGGGTCGAGCCCCTGGGCGCTCAGCGACACCGGCTGCCGGGAGTCGGAGCCGACAGCGACCTCGACCCCGACCACCGAGGACGTCACGAGACCGGTCACCGCCCGTATCCCCTCCCTGCCGCGAAGGTCTTCGACGACCTCCGGTGCCACCTTCGCAGGTGAGGTGAGTACGTGGTCCGCGACGAGGCCGGCCTCCCGCTGTTCCCGTGCGGTGTGCTGGGACGTGCTCGCGGCGAAGATCACGGTCGCCGCGAAGGAGACCGCGAGGATGAGCGGGGTGACCGCTCCCGCGAGCCGTCGCACCTGGGTGCTGTTGTTCGCCGCTGCCAGATGTCCCGTGACCCGGGACGTCCTGAGCGCCGGGCCGACGACCCGCATGGAGGCACGGGACACCAGGGGGCCCAGTACCGCGGCTGCGATGACCACGGTCAGCACCAGCGAGTTCGCGAGACCCACGAGCGCGGCGAAGTCACCGGACAGGTTCAGACCCATGACGAAGAGCGCTGCCGAGCCGAGGACCAGGACAGCGCCCGTCACCGCCCGCCCTCGTCCCAGCCCGGCCGGTTCCAAGGCCGCCTCGCCCAGAGCCTCGGTCGGTCGGATACGGGTGGCACGACGAGCTGCTGTCAGGGCGGCCAGATACGCCGTGAGGACCGTGACGAGGACCGCTCCCACCGCCGGCAGCGGCCCGTACACCGGCGCGAAGTCGAAGGGAACGAAACCGTGCTCGGCGAGTCGGCCGCCGATCCAGCGCATCACCAGGACACCGACCGGCCAGCCCAGCACTCCACCCGCCAGCGCCACCGCGAGAGCCTCCGCCGTCACCATCCGTCGGACCTGGCGGGGCGCCGCTCCGACCGCGCGGAGGAGCGCCATCTCGCGTCGCCGATGCCCGACGGCCAGGGCGAGCGTGCTGGACACCACGAAGATCGTGACCAGGAAGATGTTGCCGGCGACCGAGACGGCCAGCAGGACCAGCTTGGGCCCCGTCGTCGCCACGTCGAGGAACTCCGCCTCGGCACGGTCACCGTCCGTCCGCACGGAGACATCGTGTCCGTCGAGCACGGTGGACACGGCGTCCGCGAGCTCGTCGGATGTGGTCCCCGGAGCGGCCAGCACGCCGAGGGAATCCACGAGACCGGGGCGGACGGACCGACTCGCGGCGAAGGCGTCGGAGAAGAACACCGCGGGCTGACGCAGAGGCCCTTCACGGCCCTGAAATGCGACGATGCCCGAGACCCGGAAGTGTCCGGTGCCCGCGCCCGTCGTCACGGACAGCCGGTCACCGGGTACGGCATCCGCCCTCGCTGCCAGATCGGCGTCGAGGACGACCTCCGCCATGCCGGCCGGGGCGCGCCCCGATGTCAGCCGAAACGGTCCCAGCTCCGTACTGGACCAGTTGTGGCCCAGGGGCTGCGTTCCGCCGGCCAGGGGTGCGCCGTCCGGTTCGACGATGTGCGCGGGGACACCGATGTCCGCCACGACGGCCCGGACCCCCCTCAACGCCCTGAGTTTCGGTGCGAGCTCCGCCCGCACCGGAACCCGCTCCACCAGCGTCGGCTTCATGGGCGCCGGCGCAGGAGCCGCCTCGCCGTCGACGGGCATGTCCGCCTGCTGCCGCCCCGACACGATCACGTCGGCCGCTGCGTACCTCTGCGGCGGAACGTCGGAGCGAAGCCCCGACTCCAGGAGGATCCCGCACACGCTGAGCACCGCGGAGCCGATGAGGAGGGCGATGAACGTTCCGAAGAACCCTCCCTTGCGGGCCCGTAGTGTCGCCAGGGTCAGCCACAGCATCAGGCGCCCCTTCGCAGGCCGGTCATCAGCGAGCTGACGCGGTCGGCGGTCGGCGAGGCAAGGCTGGACACCATCCGTCCCTGGGCCAGGAACAGCGCGCTGTCGGTGTACGCGGCCGCGTGGGGATCGTGCGTCACCATCACCACGGTCTGATGCAGGTCGGTGGCGGCGTGCCGCAGCAGGGCGAGGATGCCGCGGGCCGTCTCGGGGTCCAGGGCGCCGGTGGGCTCGTCGGCGAAGATCACCTCGGGGCGCATGATCAGCGCCCTGGCGATCGCCACGCGCTGCTGCTGACCGCCCGAGAGCTCCGACGGCATGTGCTTCAGCCGATCACCCAGGCCGACCTGATCCACCACGTACGGCAACCAGTCCCGAGGCGGCCTTCGTTTCGCGAGGCGCATGGGCAGCATGATGTTCTGCTCGACATTGAGCGACGGCACGAGGTTGAAGGCCTGGAAGACGAAGCCGACGCGCTGACGGCGCAGCCTGGTCAGCGACGCCTCCCCGAGCCGGGACAGGTATGTACTGCCGAGCCGCACCTCGCCGGAGCTCACACGGTCCAGACCGGCCGCGCAGTGCAGGAACGTGCTCTTGCCGGATCCGGAAGGACCCATGACGGCCGTGAAGCTTCCGACGGGGATGTCCGCCGACACCTGGTCCAGTGCCAGAACCGTCCGGGGCCCCTTTCCGTAGCGCTTGGTCACGTCACGGAGCTGGATCGCGTGCTCCACACCGGGCGCCGCGCTGTGCGGCTGTTGGGTCCATGGGGTCGGGTGCGTCACCTGAGTCGTCTCCTGTCTGGGCCGGCACCGACCACGGACGGGTGGCCGGGCCGGTCGTTCCATTGCATGCCGCACACCGCACCGTCGCCTCGGCCGTGGTGGTGAAGGGCCGGTTCCGCTGCGGGAATGAGAAGCCGTGCCCCCTCAGCCCTTCGGCTGACGCCCCGTGCCCGCGCCGGGCGCGCATGAGCGGACCTCCGTCTTCAGGACGAGAATCGAAGGGATGAGGTACGGGACGGTGATCCGGCTCCTGGGGGAGGAGCGGTGCGCGCGGGAGTGCCTAGCGTGGAACCCATGACTCGTGGCCTCGACTCGATCGCCCGACGACGTGTGCCCCAGGCCGTCGTCGACATCGTGATGGCCCTGCTGATGGTCGTCGGTGGCCTGGGCATGCCGTTCCAGGCACCCGACGGTCCGGTCCTGCGCGACCCCGACGCATGGAGAGCGCTCCTGGTCCTGGTGTCCGGAGTCCCGCTGGCGGTGCACCGCAAGTGGCCGCTCCCCGTCATGCTGGTCGTCGCGCTGGCCGTGGGCCTCCTCCAGGCGTTCCACTACATCCCGCCACCGGCGGGGGAACACGGCCCCTCGATCGGGGTCTCGTTCGTGATGCTGGCGGTCGCCGCGTTCGTCACGGCGGTACGGGCGCCCGGCCGCACGGCAGCGCTCATGCTCCTTGTCCTCGTCCCGGCCTTCTTCGTCGGCGAGCTCCTCATGGTGTCCGACCACCGCACCGCGGCCGCCATGACGATGACCGTCATGCTGGTGGTGGCCTGGGCCTTCGGCCGACTCGTCCAGGCCCGGAAGACCATGGCCTCCGAGGCACTCGAGCGGGCCGCGGCCGTGGAACGCGAACAGGCGGCCAACGCGCGGGCAGCCGTCGCGCAGGAGCGCGCCCACATCGCCCGTGAGCTGCACGACATCGTCGCCCACAACGTCAGTCTCATGGTCGTGCAGACCATCGCGGCCGACCGGGTCCAGGATCGCGACGGAGCGAAAGCGCACGAACTGCACCGGAGCATCGAACAGACGGGGCGGGCCGCCGTCACGGAACTGCGACGGCTCCTGCTGGTGCTGCGAACCGACGACGAGCAGGACGAGGACCCCACCCGACAGCCGCCGCAGCCCACGATGGAGCAGATTCCGGTGCTCGTGGAGTCCGTTCGAGCGGCGGGCCTCGACATCGACTTCGTCACCAGCGGTGAGCCGGTGGAGCTGTCGGCCGGCTTCGAACTCGCGGTCTACCGAGTGATTCAGGAAGCCTTCACCAACACCCTCAAACACGCCGGGCGTACCTCTGCCCGGCTCACGCTGACCTGGCAGCGTGACCGGTCCCTGGTCCTTCACGTCTGCGATGCCGGGCGTCGCCCGGGCCACGAGGGGACGACCCCTGCGCAGACGTTGAAGGGGGCGGGCCACGGCATTGTCGGCATGAGGGAGCGGATCGCAGCCGTCGGCGGCACACTCCACACCGGAGAGCGTCCCAGCGGCGGATACTGCGTCCACGCGACGATCCCGCTGCCGGGTCATGAGACGACCGGACAGGAGGCAGCCTCCACCGGTGATCCGCACGGCGTTCCCTGCCCGGACCCTGCGTTGGCGCACTCGCGTGAAACACCCGAAGGAGACAGCACACCATGACGGCGATCCGCGTGCTGCTGGTCGACGACCAGCCCATGATCAGAACGGGGTTCCGCCTCATTCTCGAAGCGGAGCCCGACATCGCCGTGGTCGGCGAGGCCGGAGACGGGGAGAAGGGCGTCGAGAGCACCCGAACCCTTCAGCCCGACGTCGTGCTGATGGACATCCGCATGCCCCGCATGGACGGAGTGGAGGCGACGCGACGCATCGTCGAATCCGGGATGCCGAGCAGGGTCATCATCCTGACCACCTTCGACCTCGACCAGCACGTCCATGACGCGCTGCGGGCCGGAGCCAGCGGCTTCCTGGTCAAGGACGGGCCGGCGGACTCCCTCGTCGGCGCGATCCGAACGGTGGCGGAGGGGGACGCGGTGATCTCCCCTCGTGTCACGCGCCGACTGCTCGACCGCTTCGCCCGCCTCGCCGACGCGGAGGACACTCCCGTGCCACGGAGCCTCGACGCCCTCACCGCGCGCGAGCTCGACGTGCTCCGCGCGCTCACACGAGGTCTGTCCAATGCGGAGATCGCCACAGAACTCCAGGTCAGCGAAGCGACGGTGAAGACACACGTCGCCCACATCCTCGACAAGTACCAGCTCAGGGACCGGGTCCAGGCCGTCATCCTCGCCTACGACACCGGACTCGTTCAGCCGGCCACCGGCCCCTGACGAACCGCGCGTTGGCCCTCGGCCCCACCGGCAGCACAGCCGGTGGGGCCGACGCATGCCAGGGGGCTCCGAACCGACGCGCTGTCCAGGAAGCGTCATGTCGCCTTCCGGCCACGCGGGATTGCTGACCCCGGCACCCGCCCCGAGGGATGGTCGAGCTGATCCACTCGACGAACGAGGAGTCCCTCAGCATGCGTTGGACGTCCTACCTCGCCGCGATCGCGGCGGCAGGTGCGCTGGCTTCATCAATGATCGCTCCGGCGAGCGGTGACACGACACAGGGAGAGTCGCCCCGGTCCGTGCCCGTCTCCGTCGACCAGGTCACTCTGATCACCGGGGACAAGGTCGTCCTGCGGCGGTTCGCCGACGGCCGCCAGGCCGCGACCGTCGATGCGGCCCCCGGCCGTGAGCACATCGCCTTCAGGAGCATGCAGACGGACGGGAAGCTCCGCGTCATCCCGTCGGACGTGGGCGGCCACCTCGCCGCAGGTCTGATCGACGAGGCGCTCTTCAACATCACCGACCTCGTGGCCGAAGGCTTCGCCGACGGCCGGGGTTCCACCCTGCCGCTGATCATGACGTTCCGGTCGAACGCCGCCGCGGGCGAAGTGACCGCTTTCGCCGGCGCGCGGACGACACGCGCCCTGCCCAGTGTCAACGGCGCAGCAGTGAAGGCCGAGAAGGCCAACCTGAAGGACTTCTGGAAGTCCGTACACGGCACGGTCCCGACCTCGGGCACCGCTCGGCCCGCGCTGGCGGCCGGGGTCGGCAAGATCTGGCTCGACGGCAAGGTGAAGGGGACGCTCGACAAGAGCGTCGCGCAGATCGGTGCACCGGACGCCTGGAAGGCCGGCTACAGCGGCAAGGGGGTCACGGTAGCCGTCCTGGACACCGGAGCGGACCTCGCCCATCCCGACATCAAGAGCCGCGTCAAGGAGGCCAAGAGCTTCGTCGACGGCGAGACACCGTCCGACGGCCACGGACACGGCACGCACGTCGCATCCACCATCGCCGGGGCGGGACAAGCGGGCGCCGTGCCCCGCAAGGGCGTCGCCCCCGACGCGCGACTCCTCGTGGGCAAGGTCCTCTCCGACGGCGGCTGGGGCAGCGACTCCGGCGTCATCGCGGGCATGGAATGGGCGGCCCGGTCGGGAGCCAAGGTGGTCAACATGAGCCTCGGCGGTGGCCGCAGCGACGGCAAGGACCCGATGTCCCTGGCCGTCGACGCGCTGACCGCGGAGACAGGGGCGCTGTTCGTCATCGCCGCGGGCAACGACGGCGCGGAGGAGAGCGTCGGAAGCCCCGGTACGGCCGATGCGGCGCTGACCGTCGGAGCGGTGGACCGCGACGACCGACTCGCCCCGTTCTCCAGTTACGGGCCCCGGTTCGGAGATCTCGCGGTCAAGCCGGACATCACCGCTCCCGGCGTCGGAATCATCGCCGCGCGAGCCCTCGGCACCACCATGGGAACGCCCTTGAGCGGCTACCACACCGCGGCATCCGGAACCTCCATGGCCACCCCGCACGTCGCGGGAGCCGCGGCCGTGCTCTCCCAGCAGCATCCGGACTGGACCGCCCGGCAGCTCAAGGACGCCCTGGTCAGCACCGCTCGCACGTCGAGCGCGTACTCCGCCTACCAGCAGGGCGGCGGGCGCGTCGACCTGGCACGGGCCACCCGGCAGCAGCTCTTCGCCACCGGGACGCTGAACTTCGGCGAAGTCGCCGCCGAGACGACGAAGCCCCTGCCGCGGAAGGTGCGGTACACCAACACGTCGAACCGGCGTGTCACCCTCTCCTTCGAGGCGAGCCTGGACAACACCAACGGTCGGGCGCCTCGCCGCGGAGCCGTGACGGCACCCGGCCGACACACGCTGCAGGCCGGGGAATCGGCGGACATCCCGATCACGATCCACCCGGAGAAGCTGTCGCGGGGACGTCACAGCGGCTACCTCGTCGCGACCGGCGACCGCGGTGAGAAGGTCCACACGTCCCTCGGCATCGTGAAGAACGGTGCCCGGCACACCATCGAGGTCGAGTACATAGGCCCTGACGGTGGGCAGGCCGACGTCCAGACGGTCGGGCTGTGGGGCGAGGATCCGCGATCGATCGTCTTCGCACCGCGGGCCATGTCCTCCTTCGAGGTCCAGGAGGGAACGTACTACCTCGAAGCCATGACCATCGAGGACAACGACGACACCTACCTCCTCGTCCAACCGGAGATCCGGGTGACGGGCGACACCAAGGTCGTCCTGGACGCCCGCAAAGCCAAGAGAGCCACGATCAGCACCCCCCAGCGCGCCGTCCAGCACGAGGGATTCAGCTGGGTGACGCACCGCGCCCTCGGCCGACGCAGTCTCGAGATGGCGCACATCAACGAGGTCAAGGCGCCGCAGCGCTTCTTCGTCACCCCCACAGCCCCCGTGAAGGAGGGGACCTTCGAGCTCGACACCCGCTGGCAGCTCACCGCCCCCCTCGTCGAGATCGAGCCCGAGGGCGCGGGCAAACCGCTGGACTACCTGTCCTACGTGTCGGACTCCCCGGCGATCGAGCAGTCCCGCCGGCTCGAGGCGGTCCTGGTCGCAGGGGGCGCTCCCGACGACTTCGCGAAAGTCGATGTCAAGGGGAAGCTCGCGGTGATCACGGACGAGCGGTTCGACGGCGAGAACAGCCGCAAGGCGAGCGTCCGCGCCGCCGCCGACGCGGGAGCCGTCGCGCTCCTCCTCGTCACCGCCCCGGACCTGGACCGCTTGGCAGTCGGACGCTTCCTGCCCGAATCCGTGACCCTGGAGATCCCCACGCTGATCACCACGTCCGAAGAGGGCCGGAAGGTCACCGACGCGATGGCCCGTGGCGAGAAGTCCGTCGAGCTGTCGGGCACCACGCGCAGCCCGTACCTCTACGACGTGATCGCACCCTTCCGCGGGCGCGTACCCGACCGGATCCACCACGAGGTGACCGCCGACAACACCGCGGAGATCACCGCCCGGTACCGGGACGGCGGCGCGGAATTCCGGTACATCAACGAGCAGCGGTTCGGCTGGCAGCCCTGGCAGCTCACGACCTTCAACGAGTCCCGGAGGCTGGTTCCCGCGGGGTTCACCCGCCGCGAGTACGTGAGCACCGGTGACACGACCTGGCAGCACCTGGTGAGCGCGCACAACGACGATTCGTTCAGCGCGCACTACCTCGTCGCTCCGTACCAGAACCAGGCGCGGTCGTACCGCGCCGGCAGCAGGTCGACGGAGGACTGGGGCGCGGCGGTCGTCAGGCCGGCCATCCCCAAGGGAGTGAACGGGGCGGGAGCGTTCCGCACCGAGGACGCCCTGACGTTCAAGATCCCCGAGTTCGTCGACGGCTCCTCGCAGCACCTCGGCTTCGCCGCGCGGTCACCGTTCGGGGACACCTTCGACAAGGTGACCACCGAACTCCATCGCGACGGAAAGCTGCTCACCCGACTGCCGTCCGCGTGGGGCGCCGTCAGCGTTCCCGCCCCTGCGGCGAACTACCGCCTCGATGTGACCACCCGGCGCGACCTGCCCGGCTGGCGCTACGGAACCAGCACGAAGACGTCCTGGACGTTCACCTCGCGACGTCCCGGAGCCGGGGACTCGTCGCTACTGCCGCTGCTCCAGGTCGACTACGGCGTGCCGACGGACCTGGCGAACACCGCTCCGGCGGGACGTCCGTTCGCCTTCGACCTCACCGCCCGCCACCAGGACGGGCTGGACGGTCCGGCCGTAGCCGGGATCAAGGCATGGGTGTCCTACGACGACGGCGGCACCTGGACGCAGGCGCGGACCGAGCGGGCGGGCTCCGGAAAGGTGCGGGCCACGGTGCGGCACCCGGAGGCCACAGGTGAGGCGGGCTTCGTCACGCTGCGCGTCCGGGCATGGGACAGCGCGGGCAACGGCGTCGACCAGACCGTCGTACGGGCCTACGGACTGAAGTAGCGCCGAGCAATCGATGTGCCCCTGCCTTGCGGGTGAGGCGGGGGCACATCCGTTGCTTCTCTCGGATTCCCGTCTCAGCCTTTCGGCGGATGCGGCGTTCTCCTCACCGTTCCGGCCGACATTCCGGCTGCTCCTCCGGGGTGACGTAATGCCGCACTCCGTCGAGCAGGATTTGAAACAGGAAACCGTTCGAAAGGAACAACATGCGCTACGCCTCCATTGCCACGGGTGTCATGGCGACCGCGGTCCTGGCCGTGCCGCTCGCGGCAACGGCCATGGCCGACAGCTCCACGCCGGCCGCCGCCCGTGTGGCACAGGGAGACCACGTCCGGGGCGACGGTTCCCGCGAATTCCGTGGCGGTCACGAGGAGAAGACGAACCACAGCGTCCAGCTCCAGAAAGCACTGGACGCCATAGTCAAGGCCGGCTCTCCGGGCGTCATCGCCGAGGTCCGCGACGCCGACGGTGTCTGGCGAGGTCACAGCGGCAAGGCCGACCTGGAGAAGGACAAGCCCACCCGGAACGACGGTCTTTTCCGCATCGGCAGTGTGACCAAGACCTTCGTCTCCACCGTGGTGCTCCAGCTGGTGCAGGAAGGGAAGGTGAAGCTGGACGATTCGGTGGAACGCCATCTGCCCGGCCTGGTGAAGAACGGCGAGAACGTCACCGTGCGGCAGCTTCTCAACCACCGCAGCGGGCTGCACAACTACGTGGACACACTGTGGCCCAACTTCCAGGTGTTTCACGACACGCGATTCAAGACCTACACCCCGGACCAGCTGATCGCGGAATCCAACGCACACGCGCCGTACTTCGCCCCCGGAACCAATGGGCATTACTCGAACACCAATTACGTCCTGCTGGGAATGCTCATTGAGAAGGTCACCGGAAACAGCGCAAAGGCCGAGGTCAGGGAACGCATCATCGAGCCCCTGGACCTGAACAGGACCTCGTTCCCGGAGAAGTCGACCGTTATCAAGGGCCCGCACGCCAAGGGATACATGCGACTCGACGGTGCGACCTCTCCGTACGCCGACGTGACCGACTACTCCACGTCCTGGTCGTGGGCCGCAGGCGCGATGATCTCCGACACCCGCGACCTGAACACGTTCTACAAGGCACTTTTCAACGGGAAGCTCCTGTCCGCCCCCCTCATGAAGGAGATGAAGGCGACCCAGACGCTCGACGACGGTTCGCATTACGGTCTGGGCATCGCGAAGTTCGACAACCCGGCGTTCGGCACCGCGTACGGACATGTCGGCGGCACCCCCGGGTACCACACTCACGCCTTCACCCTCGCCGACGGCAGCCGCCAGGTGACGGTGTCGGTCAACGAGATCGCGGACACGGACGAGGAGAACAAGGCCGCGGGCGAGGCGTTGAAGACCCTGCTCACCTTGGGCAGCAAAGCCAAGTAGGCCGTCAGGGTCCGTAACGAAGGGGGGCACCGCCCATGGGCGGTGCCCCTTCTCGGTGTCCCTAGACCCATCCCTCACGGGCGGCGTGCCATGCCAGCTGCATCCTGGAGGCCGCGCCGGTGAGGTCCATCAGCCGCTGCACACGGCGCTGCACCGTGCGTCTGCTCAGCCCCATGTGCCGTGCGACGGCCATCTCGGTGAGACCCGCGATCAGCAGGGACAGCAGATGCCGGTCGTCGGGGTGCAGCCTGGTGGCCCGGGATGCGGCGGCCTCGCGCGTCGAGGGAGGGGGAGTGTCCGGCCGTAGCGGCACCCCCGTCTCCCAGAAGCGCTCGAAGAGCGCCACCAGCGCCTCCAGGAGGCTGCTGGAGCGGACAAGAGCGGCGGTGGGTCCCTCCGTGGCACCCTGGGGGCCGCCCGGAACGAGGGGACACAGCGCGAGAGCGCGGTCGGCTATCGCGAGGCGCACGGGCAACCGGGCCACCGCTCGGGCCTGTTCGCCGGCCCGGACGCCCTCCATCACGTCCTCGATCGCGCCGGGAGCCTCGAGAAAGTCCTGCTCGTAGACGACTTGATAGCGCACGCCCCTGGACAGCGCGTCGAACTCGGCATGGTTCTCCTGCGAAGGAACGGCCACGTAGTCGGCCTTGCACAGCCAGAGCATCTCCTCGCGGGCGTCGCGCTGCATCTGGCGGAGACGTTCGCGCAGAGGCTCCTTGCCGGTGATCACCTCGATAAGATGGTGACCGTCCCTGCGGTGGACCGACGCCCGGTACATCTCGGCCAGTTCACCGACGGCTGCCCGGGCGTCGTCGAGGGCGTCGGCGCTTCGGCGCAGCCGAGGCAGGAGCCCGATGTCCGGTGCCACCGCGGAGAAGACCGACACATCGCCGTCGCCGGTTCCCGCCAACCCCTGGTGCTGGAGCCGGAGGAGGACGGCCTCCGTCTCCGACTCGCTCAGTGCGGCCTTCCGGGCCACTTCGGGGGCAGTAGCCGTCACCAGGGCGACGAGCGAGCGGTAGACCTGTTCCTCGACCGTACTCAGCCCCGCCGCCCCCAGCACGGCACCCGTGGGATCGCAGCGTTGCTCCGGACCGGGCCGCCCGGCGCTCATCGCGCGTGCCGCCGGCGGCGGGCCAGTGAACGCAGCAGGACGCTGCCCACGCCCACGACGACGGCCGCGGCGAGCGGGCCCGTCACGTACGGCCACAGGCCCGTGTCGGCGCCGGAGAGGAGCCACGGTCCGAACTGGCGGGCCGGATTGAGGCTGCCGCCGGTGCTGCCTCCGACGTACATGATCAGCGCGAAGAGGATCGCGCCGACGAGCACGGGCGCCGACCTCGCCAGATCCGAGCGGTGGGCCAGGCGGACGACGCTCACAAGCAGGATCGCCGTGGCGATCCCCTCCCCGATCGCGATGAACGTCGCCGGCGCCGGGATGGCGGGGCTCAACAGCGCGTAGTCGACGTCCGGATGGGACAGGGGCGCCCCCACCGCCAGTCGCCCCAGGACCGTCCCGGCGACCGAGCCCACGAGCTGAGCCGTGACGTACAACGGAACGTGCCGACCGGGCAGGAGCCGTGCGACCCACAGGACGACGGTGACCGCCGGATTCATATGGGCGCCGCTGACGCGTCCGAGAGGCGAGGCGATGAGCAGGGCCACCACGCCACCGCTCACGACAGCGTCCACGAGCAACCGTCCGGCCGCGGAGGGGATCCGGAGTCGAAGCCAGCCCTCGGGGTGGGACAGCTGGCCGAAGAGCACGGCCATGGCGAGCAGCAGCAGCGCCGTCGCCGCGAATTCCGAGATCCACAGGGCCGAGGGGCGCCGCAGAAGCGCGGTCCGAGGGGCCGGCGCTGCTGAACGATCGGTTCCGAACTCGGATGTGGTCACGGGGTGCTCCAGCGTTGCAAACGGTCTTGGCGCTCTGCCTACAGAAAGAAGAACCACGTCAGAGCCGTGTGGGGTGGCCTCCTGGGCAGACGGAACAGCCTCGGTTCGGGACATCGCCCCGGCGCGGGCCTTGTCCCGAACCGAGGGCCGCACGTCCCGAAAACCAGTGATGGAGGGGGACGACGCCGGGGTTGATTGGGATACCCGGCCACAAAAGGCAGGGATCAGGCGCCGGCTGTCGTCCGGCCGCGCCGAAGATCATTCGCAATCTTGAGGAAGACACCATGCAAGCCATGGGAGCGAGCACCGCTCGCCCGCGTTCGGAGTACATGATCGCGTTGGGCCTTGCGGCCGGCCCGGTCGTGGCCCTCGGCTTCACCCGCTTCGCGTACGCGCTCCTGCTGCCGTCGATGCGGTCCGAGCTGGACTGGACGTACGCGGCGGCCGGCGGGCTGAACACCGCGAACGCATTGGGTTACATCATCGGCGCCGGCAGCGGTGCCTGGTGGTCCCGACGCTTCGGAGCCGGTCGCAGCTTCGTGATCGGGATCGTCATCAGTGCGCTCGCGCTGCTCGGATCGGGTCTGACCAGCGACTTCACCGCACTGTCGATCCTCCGCTTCATCGGCGGCCTGGCCACCGCCGTCACGTTCGTGGTCGGCTCGGCCCTGGCCTCCAGGATCCACACCGGCGGGCGGCAGCAGCGGTCCGCGGCGCTCGTGGGCGTCTACATGGCCGGCGTCGGCATCGGCGTCGTCATCTCGGGCATCGTGGTTCCCGCGGCCCTCACCGCGTGGGGCGCCTCCGGCTGGCAGGCCGGATGGCTCCTGATGGGCCTGCTCGCCCTGTTGCTGGTCGGCCCCGCCGCGTGGGCCGTCAAGGCCGTCCCGCCGGCCCCGTCGACCGGCTCGGCCAAGGGATCGTCGAGCCTCCGCAAGATGACTCCGGCATTCATCTGGTACGTGCTCTTCGGCGCCGGATACGTCTCCTACATGACCTTCGTCATCGCGCTCCTGCGTGACCAGGGCATGGGCACCTGGAGCACGGCCGGGTTCTTCATCGTCCTGGGTGGTGCCAGCGCGCTGGCGACCCTGCTGGTGTGGGGCCGCGTCATCGGACGGCTCCGCGGTGGCCGCGCGCCGGCACTGGTGTCGGTCGTCGTTCTCGTGGGAGTCCTGCCGGTGCTGCTCTTCGACGGTGCGGCAGCCGCCATCGTCTCCGCGGTCATCTTCGGCGCGGGCTTCATGGCCGGCCCCACCGCCATCACCGTGCTGGCGCGCCGGATGCTGCCGCAGCACGCGTGGACCTCGGGCATCGCGTGGCTGACCGTGGCGTTCAGCGTGGGCCAGGCGGTCGGCCCGCTCATCTCCGGCATCCTGTCCGACTCCGAGGGCGGCATCGCCAAGGGGCTGTGGCTCTCCGTGATCCTGCTGCTCGTGTCCGCGGTCGCGTCGCTGTTCCAGCGCGAGACCAAGCCGGCACCCGAGCCGCAGGCGGTCGCGACGGCCGGAGCCAAGTGACCGGAGCCGTACAGCGGGAGAGACGAAGACGCTCGGTCGGATTCTCCGGCCGGGCGTCTCGTGTCGGAGCGCAGCAGCTCCGGGACCGAATCCGTCGTGCCACTCGGACCTGAGGATGATCGACGAACTCCCGGAGTAAGGCGACGGGACCGCGACGTGAGCGGTGGAACACGGTGGGTGAAGCGGCAGCCCGGACGAGGTTGCCGCTCCCGGAGACAATCGCGGTACTTCGGGACCGGCGGCCCTCGAGTCCGGCCTTCCCCGGCGGCCCATGCCGCCTGGCGCCGGGCATCCGGCGCACACGTGTGCGGTAATGGAGGGAAGGAGCAGGGCGGCCAACGAGTGCGAGGTCGGCTGTGAATGAACGTCGTGCGCCATCGGCAGACGGTCCGCCCACCCCTTCGGACCTGCCGACAGACCGTGTGGACACCGCTCTGCAGCACATGGCCGACGGCTTTCTGCTGGTGGACGGCGACTGGCGGATCTTCTACGCCAACCCGGCCGCCGAGCGCCTGTTCCGCACGGCCGGCCGCCGTGCGGACACCGCCGTGGGACTGCTGCTCTGGGAGGCGGCCGAGGGGTTCCGGCGGAACGGGGAACTGGAGCAACGCTGCCGCGATGCAGCCGAGTCCGGTGAGCCGAACGGGATCGATGTACGACGGCCGTCGGACGGCCACTGGTACCACCTCCGACTCGTGCCCGTGCCGGACGGTATGAGCGTCTACGTCAGCGACATCGACGAGGCGAGAATCCAGGAGGCCGAGGCGACCCGAACGCGTCACAGGGCGGTGCAACGAGGCGAGCGGATCAAGAACCTCACCGTCGCCCTGTCGGGGGCACTGACCGTCCAGGACGTCGTAGCGGCGGTGGCGAGACGCGTTCTGCCGCCCTTCGGCGCATCCGGACTGACCATCGGAGTCCTCGAGGAGAGCAGGGCGAACCGCGTGCGCATCGTGGGCGCGATCGGATATCCGGACAGCTTCACCGCCATGGTCGAGACCGAACCGGTCCCTGCCGTCTCGCCGGTCGCCGACGTCCTGCAGGCCGGCGCTCCGCTCTTCGTCGACACGGTCGAGGAGCACATCCGCCGCTACCCGCACATGGCGCAGCGCGTGCACGCGTCCGGCAAGAAGTCATGGGCCTTCCTTCCCCTCATCGCGTCCGGACGGCCGATCGGCGCCTGCTCGATCTCCTTCTCGGAGCACCGCAGGCTCGACGACGCGGAGCGGACCCTGCTGATGGCCCTCAGCGGTCTGATCGCCCAAGCCCTTGAACGGGCCCGACTGCACGACGCCGATCGCGACAGAGCCCGTGAGCTGCAACGCGGGCTCCTGCCACGCGATCTGCCCGCGCTGCCGGGCCTCACCGCCGCTGCGCGCTATCTGCCGGCGGGGGAGGCCACGGACGTCGGCGGCGATTGGTACGACGTACTGCCCCTGTCGTCCGGCCGCGTCGCCCTCGTGATCGGCGATGTCATGGGGCACGGTCTGACGGAAGCCGCGACCATGGGACGCCTCAGAACCGCCGTGCGTACGCTCGCCGACCTCGAACTGGCCCCGGACGACCTGCTGGTGCACCTGAACGACCTCGTCGCCGACCTGGGCGAGGACCTCTACGCCACATGCCTGTACGCGGTCTACGACCCCACGGATGCCTGGTGCACCTTCGCGGCAGCGGGCCATCCACCGCCCGTGCTCGTGGACCCGTCCGGCTCGGCACGCTTCATCGACCTGGAGCCGAACTCCCCGCTGGGAGTGGCCGACCCGCCGTTCGAGACGAGTCGACTGCACGTTCCCGACGGCAGCCTGCTCGTCCTCTACACGGACGGACTCGCCGTGACGGCCACGCGGCCCATGGGTCGGGGCATGGACATGCTCAAGGCCGCCCTCGACAAGGCTCTGGAGCACGTGGGTTCCGGCGCCGGCCCCGCGGCGGAAACCGGTGTCCCGACAGAGCACGGTGTCCCGACGGATCACGGCGGCCTTGGTCCGGATC
Source organism: Streptomyces sp. NPDC056222 (assembly GCF_042264065.1). Lineage (NCBI taxonomy): Bacteria > Bacillati > Actinomycetota > Actinomycetes > Kitasatosporales > Streptomycetaceae > Streptomyces > Streptomyces sp. NPDC056222. The sequence continues at coordinate 161,387 of NZ_JBHJTL010000001.1, forward strand.
CCCTTCTCGACCGACTCTGTGACACGCTCACCGACGCACTGCTCCCGTCGCCGTCCGACGCGACCGACGACGCGGCCCTGCTCGTCGCCCGCCCACGCTCGTTCAGGGCGTCCGACATGGCCAGCTGGACCCTCCCGGAGGATCCCCTCGCAGCCGGAAAAGCGCGCGCCCTGATTCGCGAACAGCTGGCCGACTGGCACCTCGACGATCTTGTGATGGCCACGGAGCTGATCGTGAGCGAGCTGGTCACCAACGCGGTGCGGTACGGGCGCGGCCCCATCCGGCTCCGTCTCCTGCGCAGCGACTCGCTCGTCTGCGAGGTGTCGGACGGCAGCCTGACGACACCTCATGTCCGCCGGGCCGCCGAGACCGACGAAGGGGGGAGGGGACTCCAGTTGGTGATGGCCCTTTCGCACCGCTGGGGTGCCCGGTACGAGGCCGCGGGCAAGTTTGTGTGGACCGAGCAGCAGCTGCCCGCGGCGGCGGTCGCCGGTTGAGGGGGAGGCGTGCCGGCAGACCGGCAGGTCAGGGCATGGACCATGTCTGCCGGCACGCGGACCGGCCGGTGCTGAGGACACCGGTCGGCACAGCCCAGGCCCGAACACCGGGGGGAAGGCGGTCGGGCTGGGCCGATCAGGGGCCCCGGCTGGTTCCGGGGCTTGGTGAAGGAGCCTTTCCAGGCGTAGGTGAACTCGAGGAGGCCGTCGAACCCCTTGAAGGCTCCGGAAACATGCCTTGAACTCTGTTGCTTTCAGGGGATTGGACCGGCGTCGCGCCCGGTGGGGCCGTGCGCCGGATGTCTCGGGCGGCTCAGTCCTGCGGTGCGAGACCCTTCAGCCTGCGGGTCGTGCGGGCGAGTCGCTCGCCCTGGTAGCGGGCGGCGTGCAGCGCCTTCTCGTCCGGCCCGCCGGCCGCGGAGGGGTGCGCGGTGCCGTACGGGTTGCCGCCGGCCGCGTACACCGACATGTCGGTGTAGCCGGGCGGGACGATGATCGAACCCCAGTGGTAGAAGGAGTTGTACAGCGCGAGGAGCGTCGACTCGTTGCCGCCGTGCGTGTTGTGGGCGCTGGTGAACCCGCTCACCGGCTTGTCGGCCATGACACCCTGCTGCCACAGCGCGCCCGTGGAGTCGACGAACTGCTTCAGCGGCGCCGCGACGTTGCCGTATCGGGTCGGGGACCCGAACGCGTACGCATCCGCCCACTCGAGGTCCTCCAGCGCGGCGACCGTGACGTCACGGGTGGCGTCCAGGTGAGCGCGCCAGGCCGGGTTCGAATCGACGACGGCATCGAGGGCGAGTTCCGTGACCCGACGGATCCGGACCTCCGCCCCTCCCTTCTCGGCTCCCTCGGCGACGGCATGGGCGAGTGCGTGGACGTTTCCTGTGGCCGAGTAGTAGAAGACGGCGATCTTGACTGACATGGGGGGTGACCTTTGCGATGGGTTGAGAAGCGACGGCTGCCGGGTCCAGTCGGCCGGGTGACGGCTCTCGCAAGCGCCCTTGCTTGCGGCAACGTGGTTTCGGCGCCGGTTTCCATGTCGCCATGGGCTGCGTCGAATTCCTACCTCTGATCCGGACGTGCGTTCCCCACATCTGGATGAACGCCTGACCGGGTCGCGTGTGCCGCGGGTCCGGATCTCTGTGTGCCGTGTCCCCTGACGAGGGTGGAAGCAAGGCGGTGAAGTGGAAGGCTGCGTTACGGGGAGGCGGGGCCGTTCGGTCGTGAAGACCGGCGGCTCCGGAGTACGAGTCCGGCTCGGGCTGCCCAGCGGGTCGAGCGAGCGGACTCACATGCGGTCCGCAGCCCGTGGGGGGCTGCGGACCGCATTCCCGGCAGACGGAGTGTGCCGTTGGTGCCGCGCCCCGCCCGTTCGTACCGTGGGACGAATCAGGTGACGTATTCTCGTACCCACGTACCACGTCGCAGGGCTGTGCGAGTCCTAACCTGCGGAGATGATCAGGCACATGTCGACGCATCCCGCCCGAAGCCTCGGCCGGGTTCTCGAACACTTCGGTCACACGCTGCTGGACCTGGTGTACGGCGACCCCGAGACGGCCGGGGAGGTCGGCGGCGTCGGCATCCACGATCCGTACGACGAGCAGCACTACCCGGAGCACGCCATCGTGCTCGGTGTGGGTGTGCACGCCGCGGCGGAGATCGGCCGGCTCCTGCGCAGTCTCGCCGGGCGCGATGCCACCGCCCTCGTCGTCCGCGGTCCCGTCGACGACGACGATGAGCTGGAGCACGTCGTGGACGAGACCGGCGTGGCTCTGCTCGCGCTCACCCGCGGAGCCTCCTGGGCCCAGCTGGCGGCAATGCTGCGCACCCTGCTCGCCGAAGGCGACGTCGGCGAGGCCGAGGAGCAGACCCTGGGCGGGGTGCCGTCCGGTGACCTCTTCGCCCTTGCCAACGCGATCGCCACACTCCTCGACGCCCCCGTCACCATCGAGGACCGACGCTCCCGCATCCTCGCCTTCTCCGGCCGGCAGGACGAGGCGGACACCGCCCGGGTGGAGAGCATCCTGGCCCGCCAGGTGCCCGAACGCTACCTGCGTCTCCACGAGGAGCACGGCGTCTTCAAGGAGCTGTATCTCAGCGAAGGCCTGGTGCACGTCCCCGCGCCGACCTTCGGTGACGAGGTGGCGCTGCCGCGGGTCGCGGTGGCCGTGCGCGCCGGTGACGAGTACCTCGGGTCCGTCTGGGCCGCGCTGCGCAAACCCCTCACCCCGGAGCGCGAACGAGCGCTCCTCGAGTCGGCGAAGCTCGTGGCCCTCCACATGCTCCGGTTCCGGGCCGGCACGGACGCGGAGAACCGGCTGCGTGCCGACCTCGTCACGACCGCGCTGGAGGGAGGGGCGGGGGCGGTCGAGGCGCTGGGTCGGCTGGGTCTCGTCGACGAACCCACCCTCGTCATGGCGATGGGCCTGGTGCCCGACCGGGGCGAGGACCACGCCCACGTCACCGCCGAGCGTCAGCGCCTGGCCGGGGCGCTGGCCGTGCACCTCACCGCCGTCCAGCCGCGTTCCGCAGTGGCACTGCTCGGCGATGCCGCGTACGCGCTCTTCCCCGTGCCGGGCGACACCGCCCCGGCCCGGGAGCGCGCTCTGCACGTGGCGTCGAACTTCCTGCGACGCACCGGCGGCCGGGCGGGTGTCGTCATCGGCATCGGCTCGGTGGCCGACGAGCCCGCCGCGCTCGCGCGCTCGCGGGCTAACGCCGACCGGGCGCTGCGCGTGCTGCTCAGCGGCCGGACCGCCCAGCGCGTGGCCTCGATCGCCGACGTGTACGTCGACGCCCTGCTGATCGAGATGCGGGACCTCGCACTCGCCCACCGCGACGAGCTCTCGGGCCCCCTCGCCCGGCTCGTGGCGTACGACGCGAAGCACAATGCCCACCTGGTGGAGACGCTGCGGGCCTGGCTGGACGCCTTCGGGGACGTGATCACCGCCTCCGCGAGCGTGTTCGTCCACCCCAACACCTTCCGCTACCGGATCCGTCGGGTGGCCGAAGTGGGGGAGCTGGACCTTCAGGATCCGGCCGCGAGGTTCGACGCGATGGTGCAACTGCGCCTGCTCGGCCCCGGCGCGAGCCCGGGACAGGGCCCGCACAACGGCGGCGGGACCGGAACAGACGGCCCGGATCCCACCGCCGACTCCACAGGCTGAGACCCGCAGCCGACGCCGACGCCGACGCCGACGCCGACGCCGACGCCGCTGCGGCGGGCGGGCGGCTGGTGCTGCGTCTCGACGGCTCCGACGGTCGACGGGTGCCCGGCGGTCCGTACGACCGCCGGGCACTGCCGTTCCGGGGGCATTGGTTCCCCCGTACGAACCGAGCGCTCACGTTGTCACCATGGCACCAACCGGGCCGTGTCCGGCCTGCCTAGCGTGGTGGTCATCCCGATCTGGAGGCCCCACGGTGCCGGTTGACCAAGAACCCCTTCCCAGGCGAACGGACCCTGCGTTCGACCTCGCCGCCATGCTCGCCGACCTCGAAGAACTCGTGACCTGTGAGTCGTACTCCGCCGACCACGCCGCGGTGGCCCGCAGCGCTCGGACGGTCGCCGAGCAAGGCACTCGGCTGCTCGGTGCCCGGCCGCAGACGGTGGTGAGCGACGGCGTCACCCATGTCCAGTGGACCTTCGGGACACCACGCATCCTGCTCCTGGGACACCACGACACCGTCTGGCCGATGGGGTCCCTCAAGACCCACCCCTGGTCGGTGGAGCAGGGCATCGCCCGCGGCCCCGGTGTCTTCGACATGAAGGCCGGGCTCGTGCAGATGTTCCACGCGCTGGCTTCCCTGCCCTCCCTCGACGGGGTGAGCGTGCTGGTCACGGGCGACGAGGAAGTCGGCTCGGGCACCTCCCGCCCGCTCATCGAGGACCAGGCCCGTCGATGTTCGGCGACCCTCGTACTGGAGCCGTCGGCTCCCGGGGGAGCGCTCAAGACGAGCCGCAAGGGTGTGTCGCTGTACGACATCACCGTCCACGGCCGCGCCGCCCACTCGGGACTCGAGCCGGACAAGGGCATCAACGCCACGACCGAACTCGCCCATCAGATCCTGGCGCTGAGCCGGATCGCCGACGCGGTGACCGCGGAGACCGGGCCCGGGACGACGGTCACCCCCACCCTGATGTCGGCCGGCACTGCGAGCAACACCGTGCCCGCCCGCGCCGATCTCAGCGTGGACGTACGCGCCCCCCGAGCCGCGGCGCAGTCGGCGGTCGACCGGCTGATCCGGAACCTGCGGCCGCACCATCCCGGTGCGCGCCTGCGGATCACCGGCGGCCCCAACCGCCCGCCGTTGGACCCCGACGCCTCCCAGCAGCTCTTCACCCTCGCCACCGAAGTCGCCGAGCGGCTCGGCCTCGATGCGCTGCGGCAGGCGGCGGTCGGCGGTGCGTCCGACGGCAACTACACCGCCGGAGCGGGCTGTCCGACGCTCGACGGCCTCGGCGCCGTCGGCGACGGGGCTCACGCCGACCACGAACACGTCGTCACCACCACGATGCCGGACCGCGCCCGGCTCCTGGCCCACCTCGTGGGAGCGATGCGATGAGCGCAGCCCAGAGCCACACCGAAAGCGGAACCCGGATCCGCGAACTCCGCGCCATCGAGGAGTTCGAAGACGTCAGCCGCCTCTACGCCGCGATCTGGGGAACCGACTCCCCGGGAGGGCCCCTCCCCGCCGAGGTCATGCGCGCCCTGGCCCACGCCGGCAACTACGTGGCCGGCGTGTACGAGGACGGCCGGCTGACCGGCGCGTCCGTCGCCTTCTTCGGCGAACCCATGGGCACCACCCTGCACTCCCACATCACCGGCGCCTCCAAGGGACGAGGCATCGGCCTCGCCCTCAAACTGCACCAGCGTCAGTGGGCCCTCGCCCGCGGACTCACGCGCATCACCTGGACCTACGATCCGCTGATCCGCCGCAACGCCCACTTCAACCTCGTCAAGCTCGGCGCCCGCCCCGAGGAATACCTGCAGTCCTTCTACGGCGTCATGGACGACGCCATCAACGGCGGTGACGAGTCCGACCGCGTCCTGACCGCCTGGGACCTGACGGCGCCCGCCGATGGGACCGGCCCACCCGACCACTTCGGCCCCGCCGCCCGCGGCGTCCGCAACCTCGACGGCCGTCCCGTCATCGGCCCGACCGACGCGGACACCGTCCTCATCGACCTCCCCGACGACATCGAGTCCCTGCGCCGCACGGACCCGGGCGCGGCCCGCGCCTGGCGGCTCGCCGTCCGCCACATCCTGGGCGGCCTGCTCGCCGAAGGAGCGCGCGTCGCCGGCTTCCACGACCGGCGCAGCTACGTCGTCCACCGCACCGCCACCTGAACAACCCGACAGGAGCCACCCACACATGAAGACCAAGATCTCCGGCGTCGAACTGCGCCGCATCGCCATGCCGCTCGTCGCCCCCTTCCGTACCTCCTTCGGCATCGAGACCAGTCGCGACGTCCTGCTCGTCCGGGTCGTCACCTCGGACGGAGGAGAGGGCTGGGCGGAGTGCGCGGCCATGTCCGAGCCCCGATACTGCTCCGAGTTCGTCGACGGAGCCCATGACGTCCTGCGCCGATTCCTCATTCCGGCCCTGCCGAAGGACGGCGTGGACGCGGCTGCCGTCGGCCGCGTACTGGAACCCTTCACCGGCCACCACATGGCGAAGTCCGCCCTCGAGACCGCGGTCCTCGATGCCCAGCTCCGGATCTCCGGGGAGTCCTTCGGCTCGTACCTGGGCGCTGCCCGTGACCGCGTTCCCTGCGGCGTCTCCGTCGGGATCATGGACTCCATACCCGAGCTGCTCGACGCGGTGGAAGGGTACGTGGCCGAGGGCTACGTCCGGATCAAGCTGAAGATCGAACCCGGTTGGGACGTCGAACCGGTCCGCGCCGTTCGCGAGCGCTTCGGTGACGACCTGCTCCTCCAGGTCGACGCCAACGCCGCCTACACCCTGGTCGACGCCCAACAGCTCGCCAAGCTGGACGACTTCGGTCTTCTGCTGATCGAACAGCCCCTCGCCAACGACGACATGGTCCAGCACGCCCAGCTCGCGAAGCTGCTGCACACCCCGATCTGCCTGGACGAGTCCATCGAGTCCGCCGCCGATGCCGCGGCGGCCATCTCGCTCGGGGCCTGCTCCGTCATCAACATCAAGCCGGCCCGCGTCGGCGGATACCTGGAGGCCCGGCGTATCCATGACATCGCCCGAGCCCACGGCGTCCCGGTCTGGTGCGGCGGCATGCTGGAGACCGGCATAGGCCGTGCCGCCAACGTCGCCCTCGCGGCCCTGCCCGGCTTCAACCTCCCCGGCGACACCTCCGGCTCTCACCGCTACTTCGCCACGGACATCACTCCGCCGTTCGTCCTCGACGACGGCCACCTCGTCGTCCCCACCGGCCCGGGCCTCGGCGTCGACCCCCTGCCCGACATCCTCGACGAGGTCACCACCGCCACCGAGTGGATCGCGTTCTAGGACCTGCCCGGGCCCCGGCGCCCGGCCCGGAGCAGGCGACATCTCGCCCGTGCGTGCAGCCCTGCCGCGGCGGGGCTCCGCGCGCCGCCGCGCGGGCCCGGCGCCCGGACGACGGCCCCATGCTGGTTGAATGAAGTCCCGATCTACGGCGACCAGGGGGAGCGTGCGGTGCGGTTGGTCATCGCCGAGGACTCGGTGATTCTTCGTGAAGGCATGGTGGAGCTGCTGACCGCCCGCGGCTGTGAGGTCCTTGCCACCGCGGGCGACGCGGACGAACTGATCGCCGCGGTGGCCGAGTACACCCCCGACGTCGCCGTGGTCGACATCCGCATGCCACCGACCCATACCGATGAGGGCATCCGTGCCGCCGTCCAACTCCGCGCCGACCACCCGGACGTGGGCATCCTCGTCTTCTCCCAGCACGCCGAGCCGTCCTGGGCGGCCCGCCTGCTGGCCGGCGAGGTGTCCGGCATCGGTTACCTGCTCAAGGAGCGCGTCGCCGCCACCGCCGACTTCCTCGAAGCCCTGCACCGGGTCGCGGCCGGTGGCGTCGCCCTCGATCCGGAGATCGTCGGCCGCATGCTGAACAGCGGCACGCGCCGCCTCGACCGGCTGACCGCAAGGGAACGAGAGGTACTGGATCTGATGGCCCAGGGGCACTCGAACCGTTCCATCGCCGGACTGCTCGTCATCTCCGAACGGGCGGTGGAGAAGCACGCGGCGTCCGTGTTCGGAAAGTTCGACCTGCCCTCGACCGAAGCCGACAACCGCCGCGTCAAAGCCGTCGTCGCCTACCTGCGGGAGGTCAGGGCCTAGAGAGCCGACCCAGGGGCGGATATCCGAACCCTGAAGACGGGAGGTAGCACGGTGTCGCGCACAGGCCGTGCTGCCGAGAATCGAGACATGTCACTGAGCACTCAAGCTACTGTCCGGCCCACCATGGAATCGGGGTTGGGAATCCGCGCCGAGAACCTGCACCGCACGTACGGCCGTGGTCGCGACGCGGTCCATGCGCTGCGTGGCGTGGACGTCACTTTCGCGGCCGGTACGTTCACCGCGGTGATGGGCCCCTCCGGGTCGGGGAAGTCGACCCTGTTGCACTGTGTCGCCGGAATGGACAGGCAGACGTCGGGCACCGTCCGCTGGGGTCCGACGGACATCACCGCTCTGCCCGAGCGGCGGCTGGCGCAGCTGAGGCGTGCCGAGGCGGGGTTCATCTTCCAGGCTTACAACCTGATGCCGGCCATGACGGTCGAACAGAACGTCGCCCTTCCGGCCCGGCTGGCGGGCAAGCGCGTGGACTGGGCCGGGGTGACCGAGTCCCTCGCACAGGTGGGCCTGGCGGACCGGAGAAAGGAACGGCCCGGCCGCCTCTCCGGCGGTCAGCAGCAAAGGGTGGCCGTGGCCCGTGCGTTGTTCGGCCGGCCGCGGATCCTGTTCGCCGACGAGCCGACCGGCGCGCTCGACCGCTCCACCAGCAGGGAAGTGCTGTGGCTGCTGCGCGAGCGGGTGGATACCGAGGGCCGTACCTGCGTGATGGTGACGCACGATCCGGTCGCGGCGAGCTTCGCGGACCGGGTCGTCGTTCTCGCCGACGGTGTTCTGGTCGATGACCTCGTACGCCCGTCCGCGGCGCAGATCGCCGAGAAGCTGAGTGGGCTGGCATGCTGAGGCTCGCGCTGGCGGCCCTGCGGGCCCGGCCCGGCTCGTTCGCCGGGCTGGCCACGGCGCTCTTGCTGGCCGTCGCCGTGATCACGCTGTTCGGCTCTCTCATCGCCACGGCGATCGCCGGCGGCGGCGACTCGCGGCTCGCGATGATCGGTGGAGCGTTCGGCGAGATCGCGATGGTGATGGCTCTGTTCGTGGTCGCGAACACGCTCGGGTTCTCCGTGCGCCGACAGGCCCGCGACATGGCTCTGCTACGGACGAGCGGGGCGACGCCCGTTCAGGTCAAGCGGCTCATCAGGTGCCAGGTAGTGCTGGTGACCCTGCTCGTCTCTCCGCCGGCGTGGGTGCTCGGCTCCTGGGGCGCGCGGGTGTTCCTGACCGAGCTCGTCGCGCGCGGCCTGGCCCCGGCCGGTGCCGGCGTACCGTGGACGCCGTTTCCCATGCTGATCGGGACGGCGGCGACCGTGCTGGTCGGGGTCGGCGCGGCGAAGCTCGCCGCGCGTCGTACCGTCCGCGGCAGGCCGTCCGCGGCGATGGCGCAGACGGCGGCCGAGCAGGGACGACTGGGCTGGGTGCGGGGCATCGCGGGTGTGCTCGTCCTCGCGGGCGCCGGTGCCCTGTGCGCGGTCGCGGCACGGCAGCCGGTGGACAAGGCCGCTCAGGCGGCCCTGCTCGGGGCGCTGGTCCTCATGGTCGCGGTCGGGCTGCTCGGACCCTTGCTGGCACGGATCGCGATAGTGCTGCTCGGCCTGCCGATCCGGCTGGTGGGCAGGCGGCACCGGGGTGACGCCGGTGGCCGGCTCGCCGCCGACAACCTGCGGGGACATGCCCATCGGCTGTCCTCCGCGGTGGTGCCGATCGCGCTGCTGGTCGGGCTCTCGACGACGTTCGCCGCGATCACGGGGACGTTCCAGAAGGTCGCCCCGCCCGGCGCCTACGCCGAGAGCGACATCTGGCTGCGCGGGGTGGAACTCGCCATGCTGGCCGGCTTCGGCGCGGTGGCCACCGTGAACACGCTCGTGTCGCTGACGACGGCGAGGCGGCGGGAGTATGCGCTGCTCACTCTGATCGGTGCGACCCGGCGCCAGCTGCTGCGGATGCTGGGCACGGAGGCGGTGCTGACCGCGATGGCAGGAGTACTGATCGGGATCGGGGTTGCGGCGCCCGTGAGCATGGCGTTCGCGGCGGCTGCCACGGACAGTCTGCGTCCCTCGATCCCGCTGGAGACGCACGGACCCTTGATACTGGGCGTGGTGGTGCTGACCGCCGCGACGATCCTCCTCACCGGTGTGAAGGCCACGTCGGAACCGGCAGTCTCGGCTGCGGCCACCGCATGACGGCGACCACGGCCGAGGACGCGGCCCGGAAAAGGGGATGGAGGATACGGCCGGCGGCGGCCGCCTACGCTTTCGCCGGGCTGCCGATATCGCTGGTCGGCTTTGTCTACGTCCTGGCCGTCCTCTACGTCGGCGGTCTGCTGTCGCTGACCCTGATCGGACTGCCGGCGCTCGCTGTCGGCCTGAGGGGTGCCCGTTTCCTCGGCCGGGCCCACGTCCGGATGATCCGGGCACTGCTCGGCGAGCCGGTCGACGCCCCCGCGCCACCGCAGGTCGCTCCCGGCGTGATGCGCTGGATCCAGAGCAGCCTGTCCGACGCGACCGCCTGGCGCAGCATGCTGTACCTGACGCTCCGGTTCCCGGTCGACGTCATCGCCTTCGTGGCGACGGTCGCTCTGCCGGCGCTCGGCGCATGGTCCGTCGTCTGGGCGCTGACCTACCGGCCGGGGCTATGGCCGGGCACCGCCGCAGTGGCGGGCGGCCTGATCGCACTGGTGGTTGCTCCGGTGGCAGTCGGCGCGATGATGAAGCTGCACCGGCTGCTCGCCCGGACGCTGCTCGGACCCACCGTCGCACAGCAGCGGGTGCGGACGCTCGAATGGGCTCGCAGCACGGCCCTCACGGAGAGCGCCCGAAGCCTGCGCCAGATCGAGCGGGACCTGCACGACGGTACGCAGGCACAACTCGTCGCGATCGCCATCACACTGTCGTTGACCGCTGACGCCCTGGACGACTCCCCGCCCGCCGACCGGACGCGCAAGCTCGTCGCGCGGGCCCGTACCCAGACCGACGCGGCCATCGCGGAACTGCGGCGCCTCATCGACGGAATCAGCCCCGCCGCCCTCGACCTGGGACTCGCCGACGCGCTGCCGCAATTGACGGCGCAGGCCGGCGTGCCGGTCGCACTGAAGGTCGATGTGACCGAGCGACCCGACCCGGTGATCGAGAGAGTGGCGTACTTCTGTGTCGCCGAGCTGCTGACGAACATCGCCAAGCACAGCGGAGCGACGCAGGCGTCGGTGGACGCGGTTGTCGTCGGGGACCGGCTGCGGATACGGATTCACGACAACGGCGTGGGCGGGGCCCGGTTCGGCGCGGGCAGTGGCCTGCTGGGCCTTCGTGAACGGCTGGCATCGGTCGACGGCGCCCTGAGCCTGGACAGTCCGGGATCAGGCTCGACCACCGCCGTGGTCGAACTGCCCGTCCGGATCTGACGGAACGCGGCCCGGCGGGCTGATTCCCCTCCGCCCCCGGAGTTGCTCGCGACGCCGAATGTGCCGTGCTCCTCCACGCCGGGGCGGCCCTTGACATCGCCTCACCGGATGACGGGAGGCACCCCATGCGCGCTGCGCCGACAACCGCCATCGCCGGACGCCGTCACTGCTCCGGGACACCTGCCCCCAGGGTGCGTTTCAGAGCGCTGAGCAGCCCGGAGAGCCGGCGCCGGCCTGTCGCGCCCAGCCCGGCGAGCAGTTCCTGCTCCTGGGCCGACCGTACGGCGAAGATTCGCTCGGTCAGTTCGAGACCCTCCGGGGTGAGGCACAGCCGGATGATCCGGCGGTCGTCCGCGTCGCGCTCCCGCCGGATCAGACCCGCGGCCTCCAGACGGTCCGCGTGCTGGGTGAGACCGCCCGCGCGGACCCTGCCGGCCGCCGCCACCTCACCTGTCGTCCGGCGATAGGGCTCTCCCGCCTCGCGGAGAGCGGCGAGCACGTCGTAGGCGGGCAGACTGATGCCGTACTCGCGGACGGTTCTGCCGATCAGCCCCTGATGAACAGCGGCGCACTCGTCGAGCTGTGCGAACACGGCTGCGGGGGAGTCGTCCCCCACCAGGGCCGCGGGCTCCGGGCGGAGAGGCTCGGGGTGTACGGGCTCCGAAGGCGGCAGGGTGTTCGCGGCGCCGATGGTGGAGCGGCCGCTGCCGGGGCGCACGGACTCGTCCTCGCCGACGGCCGAGCCACCCGGCGCAGGCGGGGGAACGAGGCCGGGAGCGGCGCCGAAAGCGGTGGTGAGCACGTCCGCCAACGCCGGAGCGAGCTCTTCGGTGGGGACGGAGGCCGCCGGTTCATGGGCGAACAGGTAGCGCTCCATGATCACGCCGAACAGGACGCTCCGAATGACAGCGGCGCGCACCTCCGCGTCGGCCGAGTCGCCGAGGAGGCGCGCGAGAGGTTCTCCGACCTGCTTCTCCAGGATCGTGCGCAACAACTCGGCGCTCGGCTGGTGGCTGACGGCCGAGCGGATCAGCGCGGGCCAGGGGTCGTCGGTCGGCAGACGGTCCCAACGATCGAGGTAGGCGCGGGCCAGCGCGGCCGGTAGCTCGCCGGTGCTGCCGGCCGCGGCCGACAGCACGTCGTCGGTGACGCCCGACCCGCCGCCCACCGCCTCACGGAACAGACCGTCCTTGGTGCCGAAGTACGCCATCACCAGGCCGGGTGTCACTCCCGCCTCGGCCGCGATGGCGCGGACGCCCACACCCTTGTAGCCGTGCGCGCCGAACAGCCGCCGGGCCGCGTCGAGGACCGCTCGGCGATTGCCCTGCGGGTCATGGGAGCCGGGACGGCGCTGTGACGGCTGCCCTGCTTCCCGGGCGGTTTCCGGCGGGGGAGTCGCGGCCGATCGTCGACTGCTCTCGTTCCTTGGATCCACGGGTCCAGTTTAAACGAGCGTTCATAAAAACAGTCGTTCAAAATTGATCACACTTCGTGTATCCGGCCGGTTCGCAGAGTGAGTGGCTGCGCGGTGCCGCCGCGCCGCACCGCGACGATCTCCGCCATGATCGACAGGGCGGTCTCTTCGGAGCCCCGGCCGCCGAGATCCAGCCCGATCGGCGAGCGCAGCCGTGCGAGTTCGGCTTCGGTCGTGCCCGCCGCGCGCAGTCGTTCCAGCCGGTCCTCGTGCGTCCTGCGGCTGCCCATGGCTCCGACGTATCCCGCCCTGCTGCGCAGGGCCAGGGCGAGAACCGGCACGTCGAACCGTGCGTCATGGGTCAGTACGCACACCGCGGTGGCGGCATCGACCAGGTCCTCATGGGCGTGGAACCAGCGATCGGGCCGATCGGCTACGACATCGTCGGCGCTCGGGAAGCGCTCGGCCGCCGCGAACGCGGGCCTGGCGTCGCAGACCGTCACCCGGTGCCCGAGCGCGGCCCCCATGTCCGCCAAAGGCCGGGCGAACTCGGCTGCGCCGAAGATCAGCAGTCGTGGCCGAGAGGCGAAGGACTGCACCAGCAGCTCGCGTTCCGGCGTGCAGGCGCTGTCGTCACCTACGCCGTTTCCGCTGGTCACGAGCCCGCTGGCGCCGCGTCCGAGCATGCCCTCCGCGGCCAGGCTCGCCGCCCGGTCCGCCCGTGGGTCGCCCAGCGAACCGATTGTCGTCCCTCCGCCGACGACCAGGCCGCCGCCGCTGTCGACGGGGGTGACCAGAGCCACCGGTACGCCGGCCGCGACGTCGGCGGCGAGCCGGCCGAGCGGTACATCCGCACCCACCTCGCGGATCAGCACCTCGATCGTTCCGCCACAGGTCAGACCCGCTGCAAAGGCGTCCTCGTCGCCGACTCCCCAGCGCTCGAGCGCCGGCGCGGCTCCCGCGAGTACCTCCTCCGCGATCGCGCAGACGGCGGCTTCGACACAGCCGCCGGAGACGCTGCCGACGATGCGGCCTTCCTCGGACACGAGCATCGACGCACCCGAGGCGTGCGGGGACGAGCCCCAGGTCCGCACGACGGTCGCCATGGCGAAGCGCGTTCCGGAGAGTTGCCAGGCGGCTGCCTGGTCGATGACGTGTCGCATGTCGCCTCCGCGGACCGTGAAATCTCGAGCAGCCTCTTGCCAAGAAGAAACTTTAATGTAAATCATTTCAGGTACTAGATGATCGGTCCGTGTCGAATGCCACGGCGCGACGACGACACGAGAGGTCCGGTGGCAGCAGGTTGAAACCCACACCCTTCGACTACACCGCCCCCAGCACCGTCGGCGAGGCGGTCGCCCTCCTCGCCGACGAGGAGCGGGAGGCCAAGGTCGTGGCGGGCGGCCAGTCCCTGATCCCCATGCTGAACATGCGTCTCGCCAGGCCCGAGCTGCTCGTGGACATCACCCGGATCCCCGAGCTCGGCCGCCTCCACGTGGACGCGTCGGGCAACCTCCGCATCGGAGCCGCCGTACGGCAGGCCCACGCCGCCGCGGACAACGCGGTACGGTACGGATGGCCGCTGCTCGCCGCCGCGATCGGTCACATCGGACACCCTCAGATCCGCAATCGCGGCACCGTCTGCGGGAGCCTCGCCCATCACGACCCGGCCGCGGAGCTGCCCACCGCGGCGCTGGCCCTGGACTCCCGCTTCGTGATCACCGGTCCGCGGGGCACCCGTACGGTCACCGCCGAGGACTTCTTCGTCGCCACCTTCTCCACGGCCGTCGAAGCGGACGAGCTCCTCACCGAGGTCGTGTTCCCGCCGCTCCCGGCAGGCCACGGCTGGGCCTTCGAAGAACTCACCCGCAGACATGGCGACTTCGCCACCGTGGGCGTGGCCGCCGTCCTGGAGCGGGACACCTCCACCGGGACCTGCCGCTCCGCCCGCGTGGTCTTCTGCGGCGCGGGCCCCGTCCCCGTACGGCTGCCCGCGGCGGAGGACGCACTCGTGGGGAGCGACGTCGGCGAGCAGGCTCTCGCCGCGGCGGCCGACGCCGCACTCTCCGGCCTCACCCCTTCCGACGACGTCCACGCCACCGCCGAGTACCGGCGCGAGGGCGCCGCTCACCTCCTCGTCCGCGCCTGCACCACCGCCTGGGAGCGCTGCTGATGACCCCCTCGGTCCCCACCCCGCTCGACGCGAGCACACCGCCGCTCGCCGAGCCCTCCGCCTGGCACGAGATCAGCCTCACCGTCAACGGACGACCGGTCACCGCCCAGGTCGAGTCGAGGCTGCTGCTCAGCGACTTCCTGCGCGACCGGCTCGGCCTCACCGGCACCCATGTCGGCTGCGAACACGGAGTCTGCGGGGCCTGCACCGTTCTCGTCGACGACGAGCCGGTGCGCACCTGCCTGACCCTGGCTGTGCAATGCGCCGGTGCCGCGATTCGCACCGTCGAGGGACTCGCCCCCGGCGACGCCCCGCTCACCCCCGTGCAGCGAGCCTTCCACGAGTGCCACGGCATGCAGTGCGGTTTCTGCACACCCGGATTCGTCATGACCGCGACCGCCCTGGCCGAGCAGCTCGAGCGCCCCGACGAGGAACAAGTCGCCGACGCGCTCAGCGGGCACCTGTGCCGGTGCACCGGCTACCGCAACATCCGCCGTGCCGTGTGCCAGGCACTCGACGAGCGATTCGGGGAGTGACCCGCATGTCCCACGATTCCGACCGGGCCCGGTCCGGCGACACCAGCTGGATCGGCCGGTCCGTCCCCCGCGTCGAGGACGACCGGCTGCTGCGCGGCAACGGCCGCTACGTCGACGACATCGCCCTCCCCGGCGGCGTCGAGGCCGCCTTCCTGCGCAGCCCGCACGCCCACGCCCGTATCGAGTCGGTCGATGTGACCGCGGCCGTGGCCGCACCCGGAGTCGTCGCCGTGTGGACCGGCGACGACGTGGCGGACCTGCCCGCGATGCTGAACAAGGAAGAACTGCGCACCCCGCCGGGCCTCGCCGAACTGCTGGACCCGCTGGTCCGGATGACCCCCATGCCCTTGCTCGCCCGCGACAAGGTCCTCTACGTCGGCCAGCCCGTCGCCGTCGTCCTCGCCGAGAACCGCTACCTCGCCGAGGACGCCCTGGAACTCGTCGAGGTGCGGTACGCCCCGCTGGCAGTCCTCGTCGACCCCGAACACGCCCTGGACGAGGACGCGACCCGGCTTCACGAGGACCTGCCGGACAACACCGCGGTCGCCGTCGCCACCCGTGTCGGTGACCCGGAAGCCGCGTTCGCCGGCGCGCACGCAGTGGTGAGCGAGCGGTTCGAGGCCCACCGGTACGTCGCCTCGCCGATCGAGACCCGCGCGATCTCGGCCCAGGTCGATCCGTACAGCGGTCGGCTGACCGTCTGGTCGGGCACCCAGACCCCGCACCGGCTGCGGGACGCCATCGCCCACACCCTCGGCCTTGAAGCCGCCACGGTCCACGTCATCGCGGCCGACGTCGGAGGAGGCTTCGGCCAGAAGGGCATCCTCTACGTCGAGGAACTTCTCATCCCGCACGCCGCACGCCGCCTCGGCCGTCCCGTGTTGTGGCGCGAGGACCGCAACGAGAACCTCACCGCCTCCTCGCACGCCCGCGAACAGATCCACCACATCGAACTCGCCGCGGACGCCGAAGGTCGCCTCCTGGCCGTACGCGACCGGATCACCGTCAACTTCGGCGCGTACAACATGACCGGCCTGGTCGTGCCGTACAACTCGCTGTGCCACCTCCTGGGCCCCTACCGCGTCCCGAACGTGCACATCGACGTCGTCGGCGTGCTCACCAACACCACCTTCGCCACGCCGTACCGGGGAGCCGGACGCCCGGAGACGGTCTTCGCCATGGAGCGGGCCATGGACCGGCTGGCCGTGGAACTGGGCATCGAGCCGGAGGAACTGAGGGCGCGCAATCTCGTGCGGCCAGAAGAGATGCCGTACGAGACCGGCCTGGTGGACCGCTCGGGCAGACCGCAGTCCTACGACTCCGGGGACTTCCCCGAACTCCTGCGCCGTGCCGTCGCGAAGGCCGACGTCGAGCAGGTACGTGCCCGGCAACGCGCAGGCGCCCGTGACGGCAAGCACGTCGGCATCGGATTCGCCATGTACATAGAGGCCACCGGCCTCGGACCGTTCGAGACCGCGCGCATCGACGTCGCCCCCAGCGGCCGGGTGCGGCTCGCCATCGGCGCCCCCTCCCAGGGGCAGGGACACCGCACCTCCATGGCGCAGATCGCCGCCGACGCCATCGGAGTGCCGCTCGACGTCATCGACGTGGTCGGCGGCGACACCGAAGCCACTCCGTTCGGGGTGGGCACCATCGCCAGCCGTGCCCTGGTCAACGCAGGGAACGCCACCCACCGGGCAGGCCGACTCGTCCGCGAGAAGATCGTCGAAGCGGCAGCCCGCCGCCTCGGCGTCGCTGCGGACTCCCTCGACCTGAGCGACGGCATCGTCCGGGCCAAGGAACCGGGCGGCCCGTCCATCAGCCTGGCGGAACTGGCCGGGAAGGCACCGCTGCCCGGCACCCCCGAACCCACCGACGGCCGCCACGGCACCGAGATCAGCGAGACCGTGCACTTCCGCCCACCGGGTTTCGCGGTCGCGAGCGGAGCGCATGCGGCTGTCGTCGAGGTCGACGAACACACGGGCGAGATCGAGATCCTGCACTACGTCGTCGTCCACGACGCGGGCAACATCGTCAACCCGATGATCGCGGAAGGACAGGTCACCGGCGGCATCGCGCAGGGGATCGGCGGAGCGCTGTACGAGGAGATGGTCTACGGCCCCGACGGTCAGCCCCGCACCGGCAGCTACATGGACTATCTGGTGCCCACGTCTTCGGAGATCCCCGACCTCGACATGGACGAGATCTTCACCCCGAGCCCCATGAACGACCTCGGCGTCAAGGGACTCGGCGAAGGGGGTGCGATCGCCCCGCAGGCGGTCCTCGCCGGCGCCGTCGAGGACGCGCTGCGCCCGTTCGACGTCGTCGTACGCCGCGGCCCCCTCTCGCCGAGCCGGGTGCGCGCGCTGATCCGTACGACAGCCGACACCTGAGTCCGCCCCGCACCTGAACCGGCTCCTCATCCAACGGCCGGCCGCCCCCTGATTGGACAACTATGAAGCTCGACCACTCCTTCACCGTCCCTGCCGACCTCGACGAGGCCTGGAAGCTCTTCCAGGACCTCGGCCGGGTCGCGCCCTGTATGCCCGGCGCCGTGCTGGACACCCTCGACGGCGACTCCTTCACCGGCCGCGTCAAGGTAAAGGTCGGCGCGGTGCAGATGAGTTACCGCGGGGAGGGCACCGTCACCCGCGATGCCGCCGCCCGCTCGATGCTCCTGGACCTCAGCGGGAGCGAGACCCGCGGCGCGGGCACAGCGTCGGCCACGGTCACCGCGACGCTGGCCCTCGACCCGGCCGGCACCCTGGTGCGCGTACGCACGGACCTCGACATCACCGGCCGGCCGGCACAGTTCGGCCGGGGCATCATGACCGAGGTGGGCGATCGCATCGTTCAGCAGTTCGCCGCCCGGCTCGAAGAGTTGCTGCGGGACGCCGGACCCGCCGCGTCCGCGGTCTCCACGACGGGCACGGCGGATACCCTCCAGGGCCGGCTCGCGCCCGAGCCGGCGGCCGTCGACCTGGGTGCGGCGGCGCTGCCCGTGCTGCTCAGGAAGGCTGCGGCACCCGCGGCGGCCGTGCTGTTCGCGGTCGTGGTGATTCGGGCGATGAGGCGGCGTTCCCGCGGGTGAAACCCTACGGCGCTGTCACCCCGGGAACGGACCACGGTTCCCGGGGCAGCCGTCCGCAGAGGAGGCGCGCAAGGAATCGGCGAAGAAAGGACATGCATGCTGGAGGCGCTGGGCCTGAGCACGGCCGAGTCTCAGGTGTACCAACTGCTGGTGGGGTGTGGCCGAAGCGGGGTCGACCGTGTGGGGCGGCGGCTCGGGCTGCGCGGCGAACATCTCGACGACGCTCTGAGAGGGCTCGCGGACAAGGGCCTCGTCACCATCACCGACGACCGGCCAGCGCAACTGATACCCGCCCCGCCGGACATCGCCGGGGAAACGCTGCTGCTGTTGCGGATGAACGAACTCCAGTCCGTCAGGGGGGTGCTGAGACAGCTCACCAAGGAGTACCGCACCGCGCCCGGAACAGCCTCTCTGGAGGAGATCGCCGAGATCGTGCCGGACGAGACGCTGGCGCAGCGGTACGAACAGATCCAGCGCCACGCGCGCCAGGAGGTGCTGCGCTTCGACACGGCGCCGTATCTGGTGGACGAGGACATCAACGCGGCCGAGCTCGAACAGCTGACCGCGGGCATTCACTACCGCACGGTGTACGACCGCGCCGCGATCGAGGAGGACGGAGCACAGGGGGAGATGCGCCTGTATGCGGATGCCGGTGAACAGGCACGTGTGCTCGGCAAGGTGCCCGTCAAACTCGTCATCGTCGACAGATCCGCCGCTCTCGTGGCACTGCGGACGGACGGCGGGAGATCGCCGGGTGTCGTCGTGCAGATTCACCAAGGGCCCCTGCTCGATGCCCTGATCGCACTCTTCGAACTCGCGTGGGCGTCGGCACTCCCGCTGGAACCGCGGCTCTCCCGCACACGCGGCAGAAGCGATCTATCGGGTGCGGAGATCCAGCTCCTGATCCTGCTGCTGTCCGGTCTGACCGACGACGCGATCGCCCGGCAACTGGACATCGGCAAGCGGACGGTCAACCGCCGCATCCGCGGCCTCATGGACCTGGCCGGCGCCTCGAGCCGCATGCAACTGGGCTGGCAGGCGTCCGAGCGGGGCTGGATCACGCTGTCCGACGTGAACGGGATGCACATGGACAGCTCCGCGTAAGGGACCTCTTCGTCGCTTCGGCGGGTGACCGTAGTGCCACCGCCTGGCCACGATGCGCCAGTTGGCATGTATGCGCCACCCAGGCTCTGGATGGCGCCCTGACCGGACAGCTAGGTTCCGGTTGGCGCGTCATCGGCCGGACGTTCGGTCGGGAACCATCAGGCATCAATTGCCCTGACGCGCCCACATGTTGAGCCCGCGAAAGGACACCTGATGCAGACAGCCCGCCTCGGACGACGGCGCAGAGCCCTCGTCAGCGGGATCGCGGTGACAGTCGCACTGTCACTGACGAGCCAGCTCCCGACGGCGACCGCAGCGACACCCCAGGACCTGACCGGTCGGCCGGAGCTGCGGAAGGGGGCGACCACGTCGGCCGTCACCCTGATCACCGGCGACACCGTCTCGCTGACCACCGAGCCCGGCGGCCGTCAGGCGGTGCAGGTCCTGTCGGCGGAGGGGACGTCCAGGATCTTCGAGTTCACCAGCGGTCGGAACGGCGATGTCTACGTCTACCCGGACGACACGGCAACGGCGCTCTCCTCGGGCACGGTGGACCGCGAGTTGTTCAATGTCAGCCGGCTGATACGGGACGGATACGCCGACACCGAGTCCGCCGAACTCCCGGCCATCGTCGACTTCCAGGGCAAGCCCGACGCAGCGGCGCTGAGAACGAAGTCCGAGGACCTGCCGGGCAGTGAGAGCAAGCGCGTCATGCCCCGCCTCGGGCTGTCCTCGGTGCACGTCCACAAGCAGTACGCGAAGGACTTCTGGCAGTCCGTCAATCCGAAGGCCGGCAAGACCCGTGGCGCGGCGGCGCCCGGCACGGCCGGGGTGACCAAGCTCTGGTACGACGGCAAGGCCGAGGTCGCGCTGGACCGGAGCGTGCCCCAGATCGGTGCCCCGGAGGCCTGGGCCAAGGGGTACGACGGCAAGGGCGTGAAGGTCGCTGTCCTGGACACCGGTGCCGACCTGAACAACGCCGACATCAAGTCGGAGATCGTCGGCAGCCAGAGCTTCATCAGCGGCCAGGGGGTCCAGGACGGCCATGGCCACGGCACCCATGTCGCGGCCACCGTCGCGGGCAGTGGCGCCAACTCCGGCGGCAAGCACAAGGGCGTCGCCCCGGGCGCCGACCTGCTGATCGGCAAGGTGCTCAGCAACACCGGCCAGGGCCCGACCTCCAGCATCCTGGCCGGCATGGAGTGGGCCGTCGCCGAGGGTGCCGACATCGTCAGCATGAGCCTCGGCGGCGACGACGCTCCCGGTGAGGACCCGCTGACCGTGGCGGTCGACTCGCTCAGCGCCTCCTCGGACACCCTGTTCGTCATCGCCGCGGGCAACAGCGGCCCCGGCGACAGCACCCTCGGCACCCCCGGCGCCGCAGACTCGGCCCTCACCGTCGGCGCCGTCGACAAGTCCGACGCGCTCGCCCCGTTCTCCAGCCGCGGCCCGCGGCTCGGCGACATGGCGATGAAGCCCGAGATCACCGCGCCAGGTGTGGCCATCGTCGCCGCCCGCGCGGCCGGCACCGCCATGGGCACCCCCGTGGACGCCAACTACACCTCGGCCAACGGCACCTCGATGGCCACCCCCCACGTGTCCGGGGCCGCCGCGATCCTCAAGCACCGCCATCCCGAGTGGACGGGAGAGCGGATCAAGGAGGCCCTGACCACGCACGCCAAGTCCGCCGCCGGGCAGACCGTCTACCAGCAGGGTTACGGCCGGGTCGACATCCCTGCCGCCCTCGACCCGTCGCTGGAGCTGTCCGGCACCGCCGACTTCCGCGTCATACCGTGGCAGAAGGGCACCTACCCCACGCGCAGTCGCACCCTGACGCTGCACAACAACGCCGCGACCGACACCGTGGTGACCGTGACGGCCGACGCCAAGGACGCGAGCGGCACCGCGGTCCCGGCCGGCACACTGTCGCTGTCGGGAGCGGGGCTTTCCGGCGGCCGGGTCACCGTCCCGGCCGGCGGCACCGCCGAGGTCGCCGTCACGCTCGACAACAACGGCCTGAAGACCGGTCAGTACGGCGGCTCGGTCACCGCCACCTCCGACAGCGGCGAGTCGGTGCACGCCGCACTCGGCTTCGTCACCTCCGTCGAGCAGCACGAGGTCACGCTGAAGGCCACGGACCGCTTCGGAAAGACCCCCAAGGCGCTCAAGTTCACCCTGCACGGGGTGGACAACAAGGTCTGGCAGAGCCAGACCTTGTACGACAACGGCACCGTCACCCTGTCGGTACCGCTCGGCAAGTACTCCATCGAGGGCTCGCTCTACTCGGCGGACCCCGCCGGAGGTGCGGTCTCCTACGCGGCCGACCTGTTCAGCGTGCCGAACATCGAGGTGAGTGACCGGGACCAGACCCTCACCGTCGACGGCACCACCGCCACCGACCTCAGCGTGAACATCAAGGGTGAGAACCGGCCCCTGGAGAACGGCCAGGTGACCACGTTCATCGTCCGTGACCCCGGCACCGCAGGCGGTTACTCGAACTTCGCCGGCATCGGCAACCTGCTCAACCTCGCCGACACGAGGCAAGGTGCCATCCCCAGTGACGGCGCCACCACCGGCGCGCTGCGCCTGGAGACCGCCCTGGCCCGTCGCGAACCGCTGGTCCAGCTAGAGGTGACGGGCCCCGGGCACGTGACCATTCCGCTGAAGTCCTCGGTGAACGCGAAGCGCTTCGAGGGCACCAAGCACACCGAGCTGGTCGACCTGGGCGCCGGCACCGAGCAGGACTTCGCCGGTACCGACGTCAAGGGCAAGACCGTTCTGGTCTCCGTGCCCGACATCACCAAGGCCGACGACCAGGCCGTCAGGGCCGCGGCTGCCGGAGCCGTCGCGATGATCGTGGCCCCTGCAAACCCCGGGCCGAGCGGAAGCGGCGTCCCCGCCGGCCAGACCATCCCGGTCGCCCACGTCACGTACGCCAACGCCGCAACTCTCAAGGTGCTGGCCAAGGACAAGGTCCGGATCGCCCTGAAGGGCGTCCTGGAATCGGGCTACACCTACAACCCGCACTTCACCGACGACCGGATCCCCGCCGACCTGGCCAAGACCGTCGACGTCAGGCACTTCGCCAAGGTCACCAATACGTTCCACTCCGACGGAGCCCGGCGCCTGGGCGCCGAGAACATCAACATCTGGGGTCCCCTGCAGGTGAGCACCGGCTCCGTCGGCCAGCCCCTCTACCAGGGCACCACCCGCGACGACTACTTCCTCGCGGGCACCGGGGTGACGTACCAGCCGAGCGTGTCGGCCAACTTCAACTCCTCGACCTGGCGGATGAACGGCCAGCGCACCACCTATCTCACCCCGGGCAAGTCCTACACCCGGAGCTGGTTCGACGCGCCGATGCGCCTGTCCCAGTACGAGTTCGGGCCGTGTGTGTTCTGCCGCTCCGACGTCTGGCAGAACCTTCCGGGCAGCAACGGTGCCGACAGCGATCCCACCCACACCCTGTCGGGCCTGACAGGCACCTGGAGTTTCTATCTCAACGGGCAGCCGATCACCGGCTTCGGCCAGCTGGCGCAGGAGAAGGCCGACTACCGGTACGTCCTCGACCAGAAGCTGACCAAGGACGTCCCGGGCGTCACCCTGGGCCGCCAGATAAGCACGGAGTGGAACTTCAGCCAGGCGGCACCGACCACCATGGCCATCAAGGACTGCGACACGGCGTTCATTCCCACGCCCAAGCTCTGTGAGTCCATGCCCGTGCTCCTGCTCGACTACGACCTGCCGCTGAACGTGCTCAACCAGGCACAGGCCGGACTGCCGTACACCTTCACCGTCGACGCGGCACGCCCCAAGGGCTGGGCCGGCTCCACGGCGGTCGCCGGCGCCAAGGTCTCCGTCTCGTACGACGACGGCGCCACCTGGAAGTCCGCCGCGATGCTGCGCAAGGACGACAACTCCTTCCAGGCGCTGCTGTGGCACCCCAAGCTGGCCGACACCAACGGTTTCGTGACCCTCAAGACCGAGGTCTGGGACTCCGCGGGCAGCCGCACCGTTCAGACGATCACGCGGGCCTACGCCCTCAAGTGAGGCGCTGAGCACCTCGTACGACAGAGCGGCCCCCGCCGGGTGGTGACATCCGGCGGGGGAGGCGGGCGGACCGTGTACGCGGCGAGCTCGCCGACCTCGTTCCAGGGTTCCGTCGGCCGACCGCGGACGGCGACGTTCGTAGGACGTCCTCGCTCCGCGAGATCACCCCGCTCCATGTCCTGTGCAACGACCGGTGCACGAGGCGGTCGTTGCACCGGACGGACACGTCCCAGGAGGCATGCCTCGGGTGTCGCCGTCGAACCTGTCGTCGGGATCGTCCCTGCTGTCGGACTCCTCGTCGTGGTCGGACGCGCGGTAACGGTACGCGTCCGCCCACCAGTCGTCGTCCGTCCAGTCGTCGTCCTCGTCGCTGTCCTCGTGGAGTTCCACGTCGATGCCCCGCCACGTGCTGTGGTCGCGGATGCTCCTGAGGACGTGGAACCGCTGCTGCTCGTCCAGAGCCGCGAGGGAGGGATGCGACTCCGCGCGGTACCGGTCTCCCAGAGGATCCTGGCATGCGGTGCGGGCACGGACCGCCTTGTTTGCCTCGTCTGCGTACCAGAGCGCCGCCAGGCCCGCCGCGGCCGCCGCCGCAGCGGCCCACGCCTGGAGGCCGTGCGGGCGCACCATCACCAGCAGCACGGCCGCCACGAGCCAGAACCAGACCAGCAGGACGACGCCCGTGCAGGCGCAGCAGGCCAGTAGCTGCCGCCCCTCGCCGTCCGGCATGCGCGGGATCTCGGGCATCAGGGCGTCCTGCTCGCTGCGGTACGCGCTGCGCCGCGTCCGGTACTCCACGTCGGACCAGTCGATCCAGCCGATCGACACCGGCTCGGGATCGTGCCGGCGCACCGCCTCCAGCAGGGCGGCGGGCAGCGTTTGGGCGGGCGTACGGCCGGGGTCGCGGCCCGCCTCGGTCAGGAACGCCGCCCCATCCTCATCGATGTCGAGGTATCCACAGAGCAGCAGCTCGGCGGCGGCCGCCTCTGTCTCCCGGTTCTCCATCACCGCGACGTGGTACGGCTCGAGGTCCAGGGTGGCGACCACCCGGAGGATTTCGCGCCGGATCCGGGCCCGACGCCACCACCCGACGCCGATGGCACCGTAGACGACAGTGGCCACGGTGAACACGGAGGCGGCGAGGACGAGTTGGAGCACGCCCCGAGGCTACGTCCGCGGCCGCCGGAGCCGACATGGAATTTTCGACTGGCCGCCGAGGACCCGACTCGCCGGGCGCCGTCTGCCAGGCGCTCCCGACTCGTGCGTTCACCCCGGCGGCTGACACGGCCGACATGGCGGGCCCTTGGAGGGCGCCCCGGCCGCCCCCCCCAAGGGCAAGGCCCCGCCGTTCGCGGGGCCCCGCCCGTGCGGTCACTTCACCGAACCCGCCATCACCCCCTGCACGAAGTGGCGCTGGAAGGCGAAGAAGACCACCACCGGCACGATCAGGGAGAGGAAGGCGCCCGGCGCCAGGACGTCGATGTTGCTGCCGAACTGCCGCACCTGCGACTGCAGTTCCACCGTCAGCGGCTGCGAGGAGCTGTCGGCGAAGAGCAGCGCCACCAGCATGTCGTTCCAGACCCAGAGGAACTGGAAGATCGCCAGGCTGGCGATCGCCGGGCGGCCCACCGGCAGCACCAGCTGCGTGAAGATCCGCCACTCGCCGCCCCCGTCCATCCGCGCCGCCTCCAGCATCTCGCGCGGGATGTCGGCGAAGTAGTTGCGCAGCAGGAACACGGCGAACGGCAGCCCGTAGGCGACGTGGAAGAGCACCACGCCCGGGATCGTGCCGAACAGTCCCAGCTGCCCGAACAGCTTCGCCACCGGCAGCAGACCCACCTGCACCGGCACCACGAGCAGCGCCACCACGCCCAGGAAGATCCAGTCGCGGCCGGGGAACTCCAGCCAGGCGAAGGCGTATCCGGCGAGCGCCGCGACCACGACGACGAGGACGGTCGTCGGCACCGAGATCAGCACCGTGTTCCAGAAGGCGCGGGTGATGCCCGCATTGCCCAGCAGGGCGGTGTAGTTGTCCAGAGACAGCTGACCTGGGCCGGCCAGCGCCGTCCACCAGCCGCTCGACGCGTTGTCGTTCGCCGAGCGCAGCGAGGACAGCAGCAGTCCTGCGACCGGGGTCACCCAGATCAGGCCGACCACGGCCAGGAACGCCTGGACCAGGCCGTTGCCCAGCCAGCGGCGCAGCCGGCCGTCCGGCATCGTCGCGGTGGCACTCATGACTGACTCCTGCGGAAGCGGCGGACGTTGAACACCATGGCGGGGATCACCAGCAGCAGGAGCAGCACACCGAGCGCGCTGCCGAGCCCCTGGTCGTTGCCGCCGCCGAAGGACACCAGCCACATCTGGGTGGCCAGCACGGTCGCGTCCTCCTGAACCGGCCCCGGCGCGATGATGTAGATCAGGTCGAAGACCTTCATCACATTGATCACCAGTGTCACGAAGACGACGGTCAGCACGGGTGCGAGCAGCGGCACGGTGATCCGGCGGAAGACCTGCCACTCGTTCGCCCCGTCCATCCGCGCCGCCTCCAGCGCGTCGCGCGGCAGGGCGGACAGTCCGGCGCCGATGAGCACCATCGCGAAGCCCGTCCAGATCCAGAGGTACGCACCGATGATGGCCGGTGTGACCAGGGCGGGGCCGAGCCAGGACACACCCTCGTACGGCGGCGCGAAGTTCTCCGCGGGCAGTCGGACCGTATAGGTGCCCGCCGCGAGGGCGGTGAAGCGGAACGACCCGTCGGCCGCCGTGGTCGCGGTGGCGACCGTCTTCCCGTCGCGCACCGCCTCCACCGTCATGCCGGGCAGTCCCCGTTCCGTGGCGTCGATCGCGCCGGGCCGCCCACCGCCACCTGGCGTGAAGTCCAGATACACGGCGCCGGTCACATCCTTCGGACCGGCCTTGCCGGATGCGGCGGGCCTCGCGTCGGCGGGCAGTTCCTTGGGTGCCACGCCGACGAGGCCGAGGGCGACGCTCTGTCCCGGGGAGACCGTGTCGGCCGTCCCGTACGAGCCGTCCGGCCGCTTGTCGAGTCCCTGGCCCTCGCGGGCCCGGGCCGTCGGGTACGACGAGGCGTCCTGGAAGACATCGTGCACGCCGACCGCGGCCGCGTTCAGAACGCCCTTGTCCGGGTCCTCCTCGTACGCGAGGCGGAAGATGATGCCCGCGGCCAGGAAGGACACGGCCATGGGCATGAACAGCAGCAACTTGAACGCGGTCGCCCAGCGGACCTTCTCGACCAGCACCGCGAGGATCAGTCCCAGCCCGGTCAGCAGCGTCGGCGCGACGACGACCCAGATGGCGCTGTTGCGGATGGCGGTCAGGGTGGCGGGGTCGCGGAAGATCTCCGCGTAGTTGTCCCCGCCGACGAACCGTGTGCCGCCCGCGTCGAAGAAGCTGCGGCCCACGGAGAACAGCACCGGGTAGACGACCAGCGCGCCGAGCACCAGCAGTGTCGGCAGCACGAACGCCACGGCGATGATCCGCCGGCGCCGCCGGGCCCGGTCCCGCGGGCCGTTGTCCCGCCGGCCGCCCTTCGCGGTGCCGACCCGGGGTGGTGGGGGAGCGGTGACTCTGGTCATGACGCCGCCTCAGCTCTTGTACGCCTTGGCCGCCGCGCCTTCCAGCGCCGCGGCGGTGGCGGCCGGGTTCGACGGGTCGCGCAGGAAGTCCTGGAGGATCTTCCACTCGCCCGCGCCCTTGGTGCCGCCGAACGCCGCCGGAGCCTGGTCCGACATGTCGAAGCGCACCGAATCCCCGGCGTCTATCAGCGACTTGGCCGTCTCGCGCAGCGTGTCGTCGCCGTAGGCGGCGAGGTCGAGCTTCATGTTCGGCGACAGGAAGCCGCCCGCCTCGGCCCACACGGCCGCGGCCTCGGGCGTCGCGAGGTACTCCAGGAACGCCGTCGCGGCCGCCTGGTTCTTGCCGTCCTTCAGGACGACGGCCGCGTCACCGCCGCTGACCACCGGTGCCTTGCCGCCCGCGACCGCCGGGAAGGGGAAGAAGGCGGCATCCTCGCCGATCTTCTTGCCGAACTGGTCCTTGGCGACACCGGCGACGAAGTCGCCCTCGTACACCATCGCGGCTTCGGGCTTCGGGCCGAAGACCTTCTCGACGGAGCCCGGGAAGTCGGTGCCGAGTGCGCCCTTCTGGCCGCCCGCGATCAGTTTGCTGTCGGAGAAGAGCGCGCCGAGGGTGGTCAGCGCCTTCACCACGGTCGGGTCCGTCCACGCCAGTTCGTGCTTGGCGAGCCGGTCGTACTTCTCGGGGCCGGCCTGGGAGAGGTAGATGTTCTCGAACCAGTCGGTGAGCGTCCAGCCGTCCTCACCGGCGACCGCGAAGGCCGGGAGGCCGGAGTCGGACACCGTCTGCCCGCTCTTGAGCATGTCCTCGTACGACGTCGGCGGCTTCACCCCGGCCTGGTCGAAGGCCTCCGGGCTGTACCAGACGGTCGACTTGTGGGCGGCCTTGAAGTACAGGCCGTACAGGGTGCCGTCGACGGAGCCGTAGTTCTTCCACACAGGCGCGTAGTTGGCGTCGACGGACTTCTTCGTGGTCTCGGACAGCGGCTTGAGCCAGTTCTGCCGGGCGAACTGCTGGAGCACGCCGACCTGCGGAACCATCACGACGTCGGGGGCGTTGCCGCCCTCGATCTTGCTGCCGACGACGGTGGAGACATTGTCACCGGTGGACACGAACTGGGTCTTGGCACCCGTCTTCTCGGTGAAGGCGTCCAGCACCTTCTGGAAGTTCTTCTGCTCGGCGCCCGACCAGACACCGGCCACATTGAGGGTCTGGCCGGACAGTTCCTTGCTCCCGCCGCCGGCGCTCACCGGGCCACCGCCGCACGCGGTGGCGCCGAGCGCCAGGGTGAGTGCGGAGCAGCAGGCCATCGTCATCCGTCGCATGGTCATCGCAGTCCCTCCAGGGTGGTGTCGTCACTGATCCACCAGGCGGCGGTGGATCCGGGCAGGGCGCCGGTCGGGCACGGTCCGCTGGCCAGCAGCGGGGCGCCGGAGACCGGGGCGGGCACCGGAGCGGTGCCGAAATTGACGGCGCAGACGAGTCCGTCGCCGCGCAGGAAGGCCAGCACGCCGGGTGGCGCGTCCAGCCAGCGCAAGGTCCCCTCGCCCAGCTGCGGCAGACCGTGCCGCAACTGCAGGCCCTCGCGGTACAGGTGCCAGGACGAGCGGGTGTCGGCCAGCGCACGGTCGGTGGCGTGCTCGGCGAACCAACCGGGCTGCGGGAGCCACGGCTTGGCGCTCTCCGCCCCGGTGCTGAAGCCGAACGGGGAGGCGTGGCCCGACCACGGCAGCGGCACGCGGCAGCCGTCGCGGATCCGGGCCCGGTTGCCGGTGCGCCGGAATATCGGGTCGGTGAGCACCTCGTCCGGCAGGTCCACGACCTCCGGCAGGCCCAGTTCCTCGCCCTGGTAGATGTACGCGGCGCCGGGCAGGGCCAGCATCAGCAGGGCGGCGGCGCGCGCCCGGGCGGCGCCGAGCCCGCTGCCTTCGGTGCCGGACTCGCCGTACCGGGTCACCGTGCGCACCTGGTCGTGGTTGTTGAGCACCCAGGTGACGGTGGAGCCGGTGCCCGCGATGTCGCGCATCGCCTCGTCGATCACCTTGCGGAAGGTGTCGGAGTCCCAGGGCGCGCCCAGCAGGTCGAAGAAGAAGGCCTGGTGCAGTTCGTCGGGGCGGACGTACAGGGCGTGCTCGCGGGCGGTCGGCACCGACACCTCGCCGACCAGCAGCCGCTCGAGCCCGTCCCGGGCCGTGTACTCCTCGCACACCGACCGCCAGCGGCGCCACACGTCGTGCACCTCGGGCTGGTTCCAGGCGAGCGGGTTGACCGAGTCGCGGGTACGGGCGTCGGCCTCCGGGTCGGGCGAGTCCGGCAGGTCGGGGTGCTTGAACAGTCCGGCCGCGACGTCGATGCGGAAGCCGTCGACGCCCCGGTCCAGCCAGAAGCGCAGGGCGTGGTCGAAGTGCGCGCCGACTTCTGGATTGCGCCAGTTCAGGTCCGGCTGCTCGGGGGTGAACATGTGCAGGTACCACTGGCCGGGGGTGCCGTCCGGCTCGGTGATGCGGCTCCACGCGGGGCCGCCGAACATCGCGTGCCAGTTGTTGGGCGGCTCGTCGCCGTCGGTGCCGAGGCCCTCGGCGAAGTGGAAGCGGGCGCGGGCCTCGCTGCCGGGGCCGGCCGCCAGTGCCTCGCGGAACCAGGCGTGCTCGCTGGAGCAGTGGTTGGGGACGATGTCCAGCAGCACCTTGATGCCCAGTCGGTGGGCGTCGGCGACCAGCAGGCCGAATTCGGCGAGGTCACCGAAGACGGGGTCCACGTCGCAGTAGTCGGCGACGTCGTACCCGTGGTCGTGCTGCGGCGACGGGTAGAAGGGGCTCAGCCAGATGCCGTCGACCCCGAGCTTCTTGAGGTACGGCAGGCCGGCCCGGACACCGGCGAGGTCGCCGATCCCGTCGCCGGTGCTGTCCAGGAAGCTGCGGACGTACACCTGGTAGATCACCGCGTCGCGCCACCAATGACGGTGGCTTGGGGCTGTGTGCATCACCCGTTGACCTGTGTTTCTGCGTGAAGGGGTGCGCGCCACCCAGAGCGGGTAGCGGTTATGCATACATGTTAAGTAGGTGTGACGAGGGGGTGTCAACGAAGCTGCCGAAGAACAACGCTTGTTGGGAGAAAATGCCCTAGTTTGTCACGATATTCAGGGCGTGGCAGTCCACATGCTGATACCTAACAGGTAAGTAGGCGCCTTGGAGGCGGCGAGAGTGGTGAGGGAGGAGTCAGCGACGACGGGCGATGGCCGCGAGCTCGTCCGCGAGACGGCGCACCGCCGCCTCGGGCGTCTGGTGCTGCGCCATGGCGTCATGGGCCACGGCCTGCACGGCCAGGCTCACCTGCTCGTAGTGCGGGCTCTTGGGGCGCGGCGCTGCCGCGAGCACACTCGCCCGCAGTGCGGGCAGATACGGGAAGCGCGTCACCAGCGCCGGATCTTCGTACAGCGCGGCACGCACCGGCGGCAGGGCGCCCTCGCTCAGGACGCGGCGCTGCACCCGCTCGCTCGTGAGGTACGCGATCAGGTCGCGCGCCGACTCGGGGTGCTGGGCATGGCTGCTCACGGCCAGATTGGAGCCGCCCAGCACACTCGCGCCCGGCCCCCGGGGGCCCGGCAGCGGCACAGCGCCGAACTTTCCCGCGACTCTCGACTGCGCGCCGGAGGCGCCGGCGTACGCGTACGGCCAGTTGCGCAGGAAGAGCAGCCGGCCGTCCTGGAACGCCTGGCGGGACTCCTCCTCCTTGTACGTCAGGGCTTCCTTCGGTATCCAGCCGTCCCGCACACCCCTGGCGAGGAACCCCAGCCCTTCGCGAGCGGCCGCCGAGTCGACCGTGACCCGCTCGCCCTCGTCTCCGAGGACCGTCCCGCCCGCCGAGTACACCGCCTCGGCGGCGTTGACCGTCAGCCCCTCGTAGGGCAGGAACTGGCCCGCGTACCCGCCCAGGCCGTGTTTCGGCGCGATGGTGCGGGCCTGCCGCTCCAGCTCCGCCCACGTTCGCGGCGGGCGCTGCCCCTCGCGATCGAGCACGTCCTTGCGGTAGAAGAGCATCCCGGCGTTCGTCACATACGGGACCGCATACAGCCGTCCGTCGTACGTCGCGGTGTCCACCACGGGCGGCAGAAAGCTCTTCAGCGGGAACCGGCCCCGCTCCAGCGGCGCGATCCACCCCGCCGCGGCGAACTCCGACGTCCACGCCACATCGATGTTGAGCAGATCGAACCTGCCCTCGCCCGACCTCAGATCCGTGATCATCTGGGCCCGGGTCTCGTCGGCCGAATCCGGCAGCTCGACCAGGGTGACCTTCTCGGCCGGATGCGCGCGGTTCCAGCCCTCCAGGACGGAGGCGAGATAGCCGGTGAGATCACCGGCCGTGGCCAGAGTCATGGGGCCGCGTCCGCCCTCGCGCTCCGCGCTGCCCGACGGGGCGCCGGAGGCCATGTAACCCGTCAGTACGACAGCGAGAACCAGGAATCCCCTACCCGCGGCCCGTATCCACCGCATAGGTTCCTCCCAGAGCGCCGCGCCGTACACCTTCGTCCAGCAACAGGGCATGTATACCCGTTAGGCATGGGCGATACTAGAGCCCACATCACAACGGGAGCACGCCAAGGGAGGACAGTACGGGTGCGTCATCCCCTCCTCGCCCTCCTGGCCAGGGGCCCCGCCCACGGCTACGAGCTCAAGCAGGACCTTGAGCAACTGCTGGGCGCCGCGTACCCTCCCACCAACGTCGGCCAGATCTACGTCACGCTCGGCCGGCTGGAGAAATCCGGGCTGATCGAGGGCGAGGAGATCGCCCAGGAGAGCCGCCCCAACAAGAAGATCTACCGCCTCACCGACGCCGGGCAGGAAGCACTGCGCGCCTGGTTCGACGAGACGGCGGACGAACCGAGGGTCCGGGACGAGTTCTTCATGAAACTCGCCCTCGCCCCGCGCACCGGTCTCGCCGACCAGATCGCCCTCATCAACAAGCAGCGACGCGAGTACCTCACCACCATGCGCAACCTGTCCAAGCTGGCCGCCGCCGAAGACCGGGACAACCGCATAGCCCACCTGCTGATCGAAGGCGCCATGCTGCACCTCCAGGCCGACCTCGACTGGCTGGAGCGCTGCCAGGAGGAACTGGAGGAGCTGCAATGACGGACTCCGCCGTACCGGTGCCGCTGCTGCACGCGGAGCGCATCGTCAAGACCCACCACAGTGAGGGCGCGCCCGCCCACGCCGTGCGCGGCGTCGACCTGACCGTGCGCCGCGGCGAATTCGTCGCCGTCACCGGCCCCTCCGGCGCCGGCAAGTCCACCCTGCTGCACCTGCTCGGTGGCCTCCAGCGTCCCGACAGCGGCTCGCTCCTGCTCGACGGCGAGAGCACCGACGGCTGGTCCGAGGCCCGCTGGGCGGTGGAGCGACGCCGTCGCATCGGCATCGTCTTCCAGTTCTTCAACCTCGTCTCCAACCTCACCGTCGCCGACAACGTCGAACTGCCCGCCCTGCTGGCGGGCACCTCCGCCAAACAGGCCCGCGCCGAACGCGAGAAGCTCCTCGCCGAGCTGGGCCTCGAGAGCAAGGCCCGCAGCATGCCCGGCGAGCTGTCCGGCGGCGAACAGCAGCGCGTCGCCCTCGCCCGCGCCCTGGTCAACCAGCCGCGACTGCTCCTCGCCGACGAACCGGCCGGCAGCCTCGACAGCAAGGGCACCCGCGAGGTGATGCGGCAGCTCGCCGACTTCCACCAACGCGGCCAGACCATCGTGCTCGTCACCCACGACGCACGGCTCGCCAGCGCCGCGGACCGGGTGATCAGCTTCTTCGACGGCCGGATAGCCGACGACGTCGAACTGGGCGGTACGCCGCCGCGCGGCACCGGCCTCGCCGGCGTACTGGAACTGAAGGACTGACCCGTGCGGGCCATGCTGCGCTGGGCGCACGCCGATCTGCGCACCCACCGGGGCGAGGCGCTGTTCATGGTCGCCGCCACCGCCGGGATCGTCGCCTCCCTGCTGCTGGCCACCGCGCTCTTCGGCTACGCCACCAACCCCTGGCAGCGGGTCTTCACCCAGTCGCGTGGCGCTCACGTGTGGATCCACACCGGTCCCGCCGCCGACACCGGCTCCCTCACCTCCCTGGACGGCGTCGAGCAGCTCGCCGGCCCCTCCCGTACCGCGTCGGACAGTGTCACCTCCCGGGGCGCCCGCGCCGGCGTGGAACTGCGCGCCACCGGCACGGAGCCCCCGGCCACCGGGCGACCCGTGCTGACGTCGGGACGCTGGCTCGACGACGCCGTCCCCGACGGAGTCGTCCTGGAATCCGGTCTCGCCCGTGCCCTGTGGGCCGAACCCGGCGACCGCCTGACCCTGCCGAACGGCCGTACCCTGACCGTCCTCGGCGTCGCCGACAGCGCGGAGCCCCGTTACCGCCCCGGTGAGCGGCCCGGCACTGTCTGGGCCCTGCCGCGCGCGGTGCCGGACGGACGCGGCGGCGGCCAGGTCGTCGGACTGCGCCTCACCGACCCGGGCGACACCGACTACGCCGTCCAGCGCGCCGTCACCACGCTCGGCGCCGGCGCCGTCACCGACGTCTCCACCTGGCAGCAGGCCCGCGCCGAGGCGCAAGGCGACACCAAGCTGCTCGGCCAGGTCCTCGGGCTCTTCGGACTCGGCGCGCTGATCGCCGCCGCCCTCGCGGTGTTCGGCGCCATCAGTACCCGGGTGCGCGGCCATCTGCGGGACATCTCCGTCCTCAAGGCCATCGGCTTCACACCCGGCCAGGTCGTACGCGTCTTCCTCGTCCAGCACCTCGCCTTCGCCGTGCTCGGGGCGACCCTCGCCACGGCGGCCGTCCGGACGCTCGGCAACCGCCTGCCCGGCCGGCTCGGCGACGCCGTCGGTGTCTGGCAGGGACTCGAGGGCCACTCGGCGGCGCTGCTCGCGGTGCCCGTCACGGCGGTGCTGTTCATCGGAGCGGCCACCTGCCTCGCGGCGTGGCGGGCCGGACGCGTGGAGCCCGTACCCGTCGTCCCCGCCGCCGCGGCATCGGGCCGCCGGGGGGCTGCCCGCACGATGTCCGGGGGAGGACTGTCCCGCGCCGCCCGAGGCGCGCTCGGACTGCGCATGTCGCCCACCCTGGTCCTCGGCTGGCACAGGGCCTTCGGCCGGGGCCGGCGTGCCCCGGCCACCATCGTCCGCCTCGCCCTGCCGCTGCTGCTGATCACCGTCGCGCTCAGCGCCTGGACCACCATCGAACGCTTCGACAGCCGCCCCGAACAGCTCGGCCACGCCGCCGCGCTCACCGCCCGCCCCGCTGCGACGCTCACCGACCGCGAGGCCGCCGCGCTGCTGCAGGCCAACGACAAGATCACCGCCGCCCACCCCGGCCTGGAGGTCGCCGCACTGGTCCCCGGCCAGACCGGCACCATCGCGCTGCGCGGTCTCGGCACCCGCGACGAGCCCTACCCGTACACGATCGCCGAGGGCCGCCCCACTCAAGGCCCCGACGAGGCCGTCGCCGGCCAGGGCCTGCTCGACCTGCTGAACGTACGCGTCGGCGACTGGGTCCGTGTCACGGTCGGCGGCCACCCGCAGGTACTGCACCTCGTCGGCCGCAGCATCGAACCGGAGAACGGCGGCCGGGTCATCTCCACCTCGCTCGACACCCTGCGCGAGAACGACCCCGCCCTGAGCCCCACCCTCTACCAGCTCCGTCTCGAGCCCGGCGCCGACCCGCGCACCGTCCGCGCCGAACTCGCAGAGGCCTCCGGGGGCCACCTCGACATCCACGAGGTCACCACCCCCGCCGACCGGCTCTCCGCCCTGCGCGGCGTCGTCGTCGGCCTGATCACCGTCCTCGCCCTGATCGGCCTGACGGAACTGTCCACGGCGATCGGCGGGAGCATCCGCGACGGTGAACGCGACCTGCTGGCTCTGAAGGCCATCGGCCTCTCCCCGCGCCAGATCACCGCCGTCACCGTGACGGCCATCGGCTGCACAGCGCTCGCCGCCAACCTCGCCGCGACGGCCCTCGGTGTTCCCCTCGCTCACTGGCTGATCGACCACGAGGCACACACCACGGGCATCGGCTCCGGCATCGCCCAGGCCCCGCCCGCCGCATACCTCGTGGCCATGAGCGCCACCGCCGTCCTCGGCGCGATCGCCCTGACGGCCCTCCCCGCGTCCCGCGCGGCCCGCCGCCGCCTCGCGGACACCCTGAGCGCGGTCAGCTGACGTCCTGCAGGGTGCTGTCGCCGGGCCGCTTCGGACGGCGGTGGCGCGAGCGAGCTCGCGCATCCGATGTCTTGGCCTGTCGTCCGCCAGATGGGGCACTTCGGTGGCGTCGTGGAACGCGGTGCGCCGCGATGTCCGCAGCAACTCGGTAGCTTCCCGATCAGGCGCCCTCGCGCGTGGATGCCGAAGGGCTGCCCTTGTGACGGCCCGTTGATGACAGCCCCGAGGCGAGGAGAGCGGCGTGTCCCGACCGATCACTGTGGGAGTGGACGGCTCCGAAGGAAGTGTCGCGGCACTGGACTGGGCCGCCGACGAGGCGGCACTGAGCGGCAACGGCCTACGACTGGTCTACGCCACGCTGTGGGGGCAGCACCAGCTGCAGGCGGTCAAGGTGTCGCACGAGGACCGCGCCGGTGATGCGGAAGGTGTGCTCGCCGCGACCGAGCAGCGTGTCCGGGGCAGGCGACCGGACCTCGCCATGACCGCCGATGAGGTCGAGGACGCCCCCACCAACGTGCTGTTGGCCGCCGCTTCGGAGGCTGAACTGCTGGTCGTGGGGTCGCACGGGCTCGGCAGCGTCCGCGGCTTCATCGTCGGTTCGGTGGGTCAGGAGGTCGTCGCCGAGGCGACGCGTCCGGTGGTGCTGGTGCGCCCGGGGTACGGGGAGGACGAGTCCGGTGCCCGCGACCGGAAGGTGGTGCTCGGCCTGGATGTGAGCGAGGTGAAGAGTGAGCTGCTCGAGTTCGCGTTCGGCTTCGCGGGGCGGCATGGCGCCCCGCTGCGGATCGTGAACACGTGGCACCACCCGTTTCACCACAAAGTCGCAACCGACGCCGACATGGCGTCGGCGCTGTCGAGCGCGGTACGCCCCTTCCGGGACAAGTACCCGGCGGTGGAGGTCTCCGAGGTGTCCGCTCCCGGGCGGGCCGCCGAGCACCTCGTCGAGGCCGGGTCGGAGGCGAGCCTCGTCGTCGTCGGCCGGCGCAGGGCGGCCAAGGGCTCCCATATCGGATCGGTCACCCATGCCGTGATCCACCACGCCTCCTGTCCTGTCGCCGTGGTGCCGCACACCTGAGGGAGCACGGCGCGGTCACGCCCTTGCCTGCACCGACGGCGTCGATCAGCGGCGGACCCGGGCGACCCGTACGATCCACGCCGCTCACGTCGCGTTCAGCGCCCTGGTCGGATCGAGCCGGGAGGCACGAACGGCGGGGTAGAGGCCGGCCAGGGCGCCGACGAGGAGGGTGATGACGAGGCTGCCGACCAGGGACCAGGGCGGGACGACGGCCGTCCAGCGCTGGGCGAGGGCGAAGGCGTAGGTCGCGGCGGAGCCCAGGGCCGACCCGGCAAGACCGCCGAGGGCGGACAGGAGGAGCGATTCGGTGAGGAACTGGAGACGGATCGCGTTGCGGGTGGCGCCGAGGGCACGGCGCAGCCCGATCTCCTGACGGCGTTCGAGCACGGAGATGACCATGGTGTTGGCGACACCGACACCACCGACCAGCAGGGCCACCGCGCCCAGGCCGAGCATGAGGGTGGTGAGGCCCTGGTCGGTGGCCGCCTTCGCGGCGAGTGCGTCGGAGGGACGGCTGACCTTGACTCCGGACGGGTTGCCGGGGTTGACGGTGCGGGCGAGCACGCTGCGGACGTCGTCCACCGAGCTGTCGGTGGAGCGTTCGAACAACGTGGTCGGGTGGCCGTCGAAGGCGAAGTGGTGCTCGGCGGCGGGGAAGCCGACGAGCGCGACCCGGTCCAGGGCGGGAACCAGCTCGATCGGCTCGAGGATGCCGACGACCACGACGTACTCGCTGTTCATCATGATCTTCTCGCCGGGTTCGCTGATGCCCAGGCGCTCGGCGGCGATCGCGCCGAGGACGGTCACCGGCAGGTGTTCGTTAGCCGTGTTCAGCCACACCCCCTTGCCGACGGTCCCGCCCAGCGCGGCGAGCAGGTCGGGGCGGGCGGCCTGGGCGGTGACGCCCGCCGACCGCTCCTCGGGCACGGCGTCGCTGCGGCGGATCCGGGCGTCGACGTTGCCGGTGGCCGTCGCATGCTCCACGGGTCCGATGCGTTCGACCATCGCGACCGCGTTCTTGGGCAGCTTGACTTCCTGTCCGAGCGGATCCTTCCCGGCTTCCGCGGTGAGCAGGTTGGTGCCCAGGCGGTCGAGGCGGCTCAGCAGGTCGGCCCGGCTCGAGGTGGAGAGGCCGACGACGGCGACCATGGTCGCGATGCCGATGGCGATGCCGAGCGCGGAGAGGACGACCCGGGCTCGGCGGGCCCGCAGGCCGACCCCTCCCGTGCGCAGGATGTCGGCGGGTGAGAGACGAGCCGGTCGGAGTCGGGCCGAGGTCATGAGAACTCCCTGGGTGGGGCGGGGGCATGGGAGTCGGAGACCACACCGCCGTCGCGGAAGCGCACCCGACGAGGCAGGGCGTCGGCGATCTCGTTGTCGTGGGTGATGACGCAGATGGTGGTGCCCGCGGTGTTCAGTTCGTACAGCAGCTCCATGACGATCGCACCGGAGGCGGTGTCCAACGCGCCGGTCGGTTCGTCGGCGAGCAGCAGGTCCGGCTCACCCACGAGCGCGCGGGCGATGGCGACCCGCTGTCTCTCGCCACCGGAGAGTTCGGGGGGCCGGTGGCTCAGGCGATGGCCGAGCCGCACCCGCTCCAGTGCGGTACGGGCCCGGGCCCGGCGTTCCTTCAGGGGAACGCCGGCGTACAGCAGCCCGTCGGAGACGTTGTCGACCGCGTCCCGGCCGGGGGCCAGGTGGAAGTGCTGGAAGACGAAGCCGATGTGTTGGGCGCGCAACGCGGACAGCTGGGCGTCGGTCAGGGTGCCCACCTCGTGTCCGGCCACCCGGACGGTGCCGGAGGTCGGCCGGTCCAGGGTGCCGATGATGTTGAGCATGGTGGATTTGCCGGAGCCCGACGGTCCGACGATGGCGAGGAGTTCGCCCGCCCCGACGGTCAGATCGATGTCGCGCAGCGCGTGCACCGGGCCGGGGTACGTCTTGGACGCACCTCGCAGCTCGATCACGGGAGTGGGTTCCTCGTTCACGGCGCCGCGGCCCCCACCGTCAGTCCCTCGCGCAGGTCCGGGCCGCTGACCTCTATCCTGCCGTCGGCGGTCATACCGGTGTCGACGCGCACCAGGCGGGTGCTGGTGCCCTGGACGAGCTGGAGACCGTATCCGCCGTTCTCGCCCCGCAGCGCCACGATCGCCTCGACGGGCACGACGAGCACGCCCTTGCGGGCTTCGCTGACGAACTTCACGCTCGCGGTCGCCCTGGCGTCCTCGGCGCCGACCGCCGATGCGGCACCGTCGAGGGTCACCTCGACGGTGATCCCGTTCTGGCCTGCCGCGCCGGAGCCCTCCGTGGGCCCCGCTGCCTCGGGCCGGGCCGTTCCGGTCACCTTCCCGGGGACGGCCCTCCCGCTCGGGAGCGTCACCTCGACCCGGGTGCCCGGCGCGGTCAGCGCTACGTCGGTCTGCTCCAGGGCCGCCCGTACGACCGGCTTGGTCGAGGCGATCGTGAGGACCGGCCGGTCCGGGCCGACCTGGTCGGCGAGCGCGGCGTCCACCGAGACGATCTTGACCTGATCGGGCTGGAACACCACGTCGCCCTTGCCGACCCGTCCGGTCGGCTCCCGGTTCAGGGACTTCTGCCATTGCCTGACGGCGCTCTCCGTGGCTGCGTCGTACCGGGGGTCGACGTACAGGCCGCGGCCGAACCCGAGGTCGCGCAGATTGCGCTCCAGCTGGAGGACATCGGTGCCCCGGTCGCCGGGCTTCATCTCGCGGAACATCGGCACCTGCCCGTACAGCAGAGTGACCGGCTTGTCGTTCAGCTCGTACAGCGCCCGGCCCCGCGTCACGGTCCGGCTCTCCTCGGCCGCGACCGTGATCGTGCCCTCGACGGCGGATTTGACCGCGCGCCGGCCGGCGAAGTCGAGACGCCCGTCGACCGTCTTGCTCTGCACAAGGTCGGTGCGGACGATGGTGGCGGTGGCCGGTGGCAGATCCGCGGCCTTGCGGTTCGCGTCCGCGTCGCCCTGACCGATCACCAGCAGTCCGGCGCCCGCGGCGGCGGTCGCGGCCAGTGTCCCGCCCGTGACGAGAAGCGTGCGGCGCCTCATCCCTGCATCCCGTCCAGGCCGTCGAGCAGCTTGTCCTCGCAGGCCGTGCTCGCGCGCTTGTACGCCGGCGAGTCCCGGTCGAACGAAGGACTCGCGGGGTTGGGGTCGCCGCCGGGGATCACATTGCCGCCGGACATCGTCGGGTTCTGGAACGCGGAGACTCCGTTGTCGCGCATGCACTGGGCGTGGGCGAGCATCGACTCGTACTCCTTCTGCGCGTCCCGCTCGGGCTCCAACGCCATCGCGTCGGTCAGCTCGGTGGCGCACACGCCCTTCTTGCCGCCCTTGGCTGCCTCCGGGTGGTCCGCGCCGAGTTCGTCGATCTTCGTCCAGTCCAGGTAACCGCTCAGCTTGGGGTCGGGGAAGTCCTTGACGCCGCCCTTGCCGCGCATGCACCGCACATACGTCATCTGCGCGTCGTAGAAGGCGCCCTTGCCCCCGGCCGCGGGCTGCTCGCCACCAGGGGCCGAGGTCTCCTCGGCTTGGCTCGACGGCGTGCCGGGGAGCGAAGCGACGCCTTCGTCCTTCGCTCCGCCACCGGATCCGCAGGCGACGGTGAGGGCGAGCAGGGGAGCGGCGATCAGGGTGGTGATCCGCAGCCGCGCGGTGAAAGGGGAAAGGGCGGCGGACATGGTCGGAGAGGTCATGGGGAGGACTGTCCGGGACGGACATGATGGTCTCTGCGCAGCCGTTCGATGAGCAGGTAACGGCACATGATGAACCCGTAACAAAGCACGTCGACCTTGGCTTCAGCGCCATCGGCGGTGGCCTGCGGGCAGGATTCCTCGCCCATAATCGACCGCATGCCCCATGTGCTTCTCATCGAGGACGACGCCGCCGTACGCGACGGCATGGAACTCGTACTGCGTCGGCACGGTTACGCGGTCGATGTGGCGGCCACCGGTGAAGAGGCCCTCTCCCTCCTCGACGGGCCCGCCGGGGAGGCCGTCGAGCTCGCCGTCCTCGACCTCATGCTGCCCGGCATGGACGGCTTCGAGGTCTGCCGCCGGATCCGCGCCCGCTCGACGATTCCGGTCATCATGCTCACCGCCCGAGGCGACGACTCCGACATCGTCCGGGGCCTGGAGGCGGGCGCCGACGACTACGTGGTCAAGCCCGTCACGGCCCCCGTCCTGGAGGCCCGTATCAAGGCGGCGCTGCGCCGCGCCGAGTCGCTCCCCGCGGGGGCGGAGCGGGAGGAACACGCCGGCCTGGTCCTGGACCGGGCGGGGCTGACCGTGACCAAGCGGGGCATGCCGGTCGCTCTGCCGCCCACCGAACTGCGGCTGCTGCTCGAACTCGCCGCCTCACCCGGCCGCGTCCTCACCCGGGACCAGCTCCTTGAGCGGGTCTGGGACCACGACTTCCTGGGAGACTCCCGCTTGGTCGACGCCGCGGTGGGACGGCTGCGTTCCAAGATCGAGGACACACCGGCACGCCCCCGATACATCCAGACGGTCCGCGGCTTCGGCTACCGCTTCGGGCCGATATGAGCCGCACCTCCGCCGCTCCGAGCCGCACGTCGTCGTGGCGTCGGTGGCCGGGCAGCCTGCGGACCCGGCTGGTCGTCACCTTCGTCCTCGTCGCCTTGACCGGGTCCGCGACCGCGACCGCGCTTGCCTACCGGGAGGCCCGCACCGCCGTCCTGAAACGGGCGCAGGACTCCTTCCAGCAGAAGTTCCGCGACCGCGTCGGCGCCGTCACCCCCGACTTCGATCTGCCGCCGACGAAGGAGACGCTCACCGGTCTCGCGACCCGCGTCTCCGAGGGACTCGACGGCGCACCTGTCGTGGTCACCCGCTACCGCGAGCTCACGGGCACGTCGGACGAGTTGGCCGACACCTCCCGGATCACCCCCCGGCTGAGTGACGCGGTCCGCACCCGGAGCGCCATGAGTTTCCAGCGGGTCAGCCATCAGGGCACCCCCTACCTGGTCGTCGGCACCCCCGTCACCTTTGCCGACGACGATCGCGCCTCGGGCCTCGAGGTCTTCGCCGTCACATCGCTCCGCCCCGAGCAGGACGACACGGCCGCCCTGCTGTCCGCGGTGCGCGACGGGGTGGTCCCGGTGGTGCTGCTCGCGGCCGTCCTCGCACTGCTCTCCGCGCGCACCGTGCTGCGCCCCGTACGCGACCTGGGCCGCGCCACGCGCAGGCTCGCCGAAGGGGACCTGTCGATCAGGGTCACGGTCAAGGGGCGGGACGAACTCGCCAATCTGGCACAGGACTTCAACGAGACCGCCGACGAACTGCAGTCCTCCGTGGCGGAGCTGCGCGAGCAGGAGGAACGGGCGAAGCGTTTCGTCGCCGACGTCTCCCACGAGCTGCGCACCCCGCTCGCCGCGATGACGATGATGGCGACCGTCCTCGACGAGGACGCCGAGCATCTCCCGCCCGACACGGCCAGAGCCGCCCGGACGATCAGCGCGGAGACCACGAAGCTGTCCCGGCTCGTCGAGGACCTGATGGAGATGTCCCGCTTCGACTCCGGCGCCGCCCGCCTGAACCTTGTGGACACCGACTTTGCCGAGACGATCCGTGACACGTTGAGGATGCGCGGCTGGGCGGACGCGGTCGATGTCCACCTGCCCGGGCCCGTACGCGTACGGGTGGACCGTCGTCGCGTCGACGTCGTGCTGGCCAACCTCGTCGGCAACGCCCTGCGGCACGGAGCACCACCGGTCACTGTGGTGCTCGCCACGAGTTCGGACGAGGTCACCGTCCAGGTCGAGGACAGCGGCCCCGGACTGCGCGCGGAAGCGCTCACGCACGTCTTCGATCGTTTCTACAAGGCCGACTCCGCCCGCACCCGCTCGGACGGCAGCGGCCTCGGCACCGCCATCGCGCTGGAGAACGCCCGCCTCCACGGTGGCACCATCGAGGCCGCGAACCGGGCGGCAGGCGGTGCAGTCTTCACCCTGCGGCTGCCGCTGCGCCGCGCCGAGAGGGACTCCCTGTGATCATGAAGCCCTCCCCGCGTGCCGCCCTGCCCGGCATCGCGCTGCTTCTCGCCCTGGCCGGCTGCGGAGTGCAGCCCAGCGGTGTGATCCAGGCAGGCCAGCCCGCGACCGGTCTCACGAAGGGGCTGCGGCTGTACTTCGTCTCGGGGTCGGGCCGCCTCGAAGGGGTCTCTCGGCCCCACGCGGAGATCACCGAGCTGAAGGCCGCGGTGAAGCTCCTGGCCGAGGGCCCCACCGAAGCCGAACAGCAACGCGGACTCACCAGCCTGGCCACCGGCTTCTCCTACGACGTCACGGCGAAGGGAGCCCGAGTGACGGTACGTTCTCCGGACGCGACCTTTGCCGGCAGCCGTCGCGACGATCTTGTCAACGGCCAGCTCGTCTGCACCCTCGCCCGAGCCCAGTCCCTCATCGACCCGAGCGTCCGTCCGGACGACGTGCAGGTCACACTCGCCGGAAACGCGAAGCCCCTGGGGCCCTACCGGTGCTCGCAGTTCCTCACTCCGTAGCGCCGCCTCGGCTCAGCCTCGCGTCGCCGCTCGTGACCCGCGAGGCCCGCCGCGTCCGGGGTGGGCCCTTCAGACCCGTGCTCGTCGTCGCGCGCCCTGGCCGCTCGCGAGGAGCGCCTCCGTGATGAGGCGGACACCGCGTGCCAGGCGGCTCAGTTGCTCCAGTTCGACGGCGTACAGCCTGATCGTGCTCTCGATCGTGGGGTCGGACACGCCCAGCGTGGGCAGCTCCGCTCGGCAGGTCTGCATCGCCACCCGCACCGCACGGATCTCGTGCTCGATCTGCAGCTGGGCGTGACGGGCCAGGAGAACGGGCTGGCGCGTGAGGGTGGTGTAACCGCCGTACCGGGCCGGCAGGAGGTCTCGCAGCCAGCGTACGGCCGTACTTTCCCAATCGCGGTGGCCGGGGGTCGTGACCGAGTACGGCCAGTCGGCGCTGACCGGAGGGCGGTGATGGGACACGTTGTCGCCTTAGGGAGGGGCCTGTGCGGAGGGGTGCGGACGACTCCGCCCCAGGGTTGAAAGCGCGGAGTGTCCCGTTGGAACAACCCAGGGGGTCGATCGAGGACGAGGGAGTGAC
Source organism: Streptomyces sp. NPDC056222 (assembly GCF_042264065.1). NCBI lineage: Bacteria > Bacillati > Actinomycetota > Actinomycetes > Kitasatosporales > Streptomycetaceae > Streptomyces > Streptomyces sp. NPDC056222. The sequence goes on from NZ_JBHJTL010000001.1 coordinate 204,953, forward strand.
CCGCGGGCGTCCTGTTCGAGCCCGCGGGAGCACCTGTAGTAAAGGCATATACCGTCGAGTACGCAAGCGAATGAAAAAATTCATGCGATTCAAGGGGTGTGACGCGCCCGGCCCCGGCGCCGCGACATTGCCCGAGACCTGAGCCCCACCCCCGGCCGGCGCAGCTCCTCGGGGCGGGGTCGGCATCCGCGCCGGAACCGGTCCGACGGCAGTCGGCAATCGTGCCCTTCCGGCGATCCAAGGGCGTCAGAATGGTGCGATGGACCATCACTTCGTCGGCATCCAAGAGTTGACCGGCGTTCCCCGCGTCGCTGTCGTCATCGACGTCATGCGCGCCTTCACCGTGGCTGCCTGGGCCTTCGAGCGTGGCGTCGAGAGGATCGTCCTGGCCTCGACGGTGAGTGAGGCACTCGCCTTGAAGGAGAGCCACTCGGGCTGGCTGGCTTTGAAGGACGGAGCTCCGGCAGCGGGCTTCGACGCGGTCAACTCACCCGGCTTGCTCAGGTCGTGCGACTTCGCCGGCCGCACGCTGGTGCAGAAGACGACGGCAGGGACCGTGGGCGCGCTGGCGGTCGCGGACGCACCGCTGGTCTTGTGCGCGAGCTTCGTGGTGGCCGGCCCGACCGCGCGGTTCCTTCAGAACCATGATTCCGGCCCCGTGACGTTCGTTGTCACCGGTGACGCAGGCCAGGCCGACGAGGACCTGGCCTGCGCCGAATACATCGGTCGATCCATGGCCGGTGGCGATGTCGAGGCGGCCCCGTATCTCCACCGCGCACGGACTTCCCGGGCCGCGGCCGATCTCGCCGGTGGGCGGCGGAGTGGGTACCACACGGACGATGTCGATCTCTGCCTGGAAATCGACAGATTCCCGTTCGCCATGATGGCTCGCCAGGAGGAGTCCCTCACGGTACTCCGCCCCGCTGCGGTGCCTGACATGCAGTCCAGCCTCCGCTGACCTGCTGGAGCCTTGGACGTACAGGCGGCGGAGCCGTCACCGCCGCCGCCCTCCTCATCGGGCTCCGATTACGACCCGGCGGGCAGGAGCGCGGCGATTTCATCCAGTACTCGGGCCGCCGGTGCCGGGTCGACCAGCCACTTCAGGTGGCTGCTGGTGAGCGTACGGACGTCGTAGGGGTTCTCCGGTGTCAGCGCGTCGCCCTCGCGGATCATCCGGTCCTGCATGGCGAGCGGCACGCTGGTGTCCTCAGACAGCCGGACGTACGTCCTGGGGATCCGGCCCCAGCTGTCGTGCTGCGCCCGGTCGTCGGGTGTGCCGACGTCGAGGTTCTCGTCGGGCTGGAAGGTGTTGAGGAAGACCATGAACTCGTCGTCCGTCCCGTCGGCGAGAAAAGCCGCCTTGAAGGCCGAGAGGACGCCAGGGTCGGCGGTACGGAAGTTGGAGCGCAGCAGTCCGAGCTCGGCAGGGTTCCCGACCATCGCCGATGCCAGCCCTGTGGCGTCGATCGTGGCCATCTCGGGCTCTGCGTAGTAGGCGCTGACGTCGAGGTCGACGGGGCACCAGGCGGAGACATAGACGATGCGGTCGATCAGGTCGGGCCGCCGGTTGGCTGCGACGGTGGCCGTCATGCCGCCGCGGCTGTGTGAGACGAGGATGACGGGCCCGTTCCGCTTGGCCCGCTCCAGTATCCCGATGAGGTGCGCCGCGTTGTCGGCGAGCGTGACGCCCTTGATGGCCCCGGGCGCGGTGGCGAGCCCTCCGAGATCCTGCGGCGCCTGATAGGCCCGTGGGTACGTCGCGGCGAACCCGTGCCCCGGAAGATCGACGCCGACCGAACGGTGTCCGAGGAGGCCGAGTTCGGCCTGGAGCGGTGCGAAGGAGAAGGAGTTCGCGAAGGCTCCGTGAACCAGTACGAACGTTGGTTGCATCTGTCTACACTCACTTTCTTTTCCTCTGCGGCGTCGGCGGCACGCGGCGCTCGTCCCTCGGCCGCGAACCACCTCGTGGCCGAGGGACGAGACATCGCCCTGCGGCGCATCATTCAGCCGCAGAGACGTCTTCTTGCACGGCGGGCGTCAGCGGTCGAGCGCGGAGTCACGAAGGCAGCGTGCGAACGGCTGCCCACTGTCCGGTGATCCACACTACTCAGTGAAAGATCATCCGCACTACCCGGACGAGCCCGTGCATGTGGGCCGCCGGATCGAGGGCGGTGCGGGCGTCCTTGTAACTCTGGCGGTAGTGACTTGCCGTCAACTCCGGCGGACTGTCCACCAGCCCGCTGCTCCCGCGTCAGTTCGTGGAACGGCCTTGGTTCCGAAGGACGTTCACAGCCGTGTCGAAGGCCGAGTCCCTCTTCTTGCCGAACTCCTCCTCGGTGAAGACCGGCTCAGTGAGGTGGGGCGGAATGCCCGTGCCGTCGAAGGTCCTGCCCGACCGGGTCAGGAACTCCTCGTTCGGCAGCCAGGCCGACATACCGTTGGGGAGCTTGCGCACCAGGAAGTCCGAGAAGACGCCCTGTGTGGGCTGCCCGATCCGGACCGTCCTGCCGGGCCGGTCCATGAGCGCCTGGGCGAAGGTCTCACCCGCGCTGACGGTCGAGCCGCCCGTCAGCACGGCGACCGGCCCGGTGTAGCGGGGGCCCTGGGCGGGCGTGACGTGCACGGGCTCGGGGCGAGTGTGCCGGGTGGCGTCGGCAGGATCGTTGCGGGCCCGCTTGGAGTAGGCGACGTATGGGGTGTCGGTCAGACGCTCGGCGATGTGGATCCCCAGGGCGTCGGAGCCGCCGCCATTGATCCGCAGGTCGATGATCAGGCCCTTCAGACTCTGGGCGCGTTCCTGGCTGACGACCGTATCCAGGGCCCTGTCGAGCTCGGCCGACTGCGCGGCGTAGGAAGCCCCCTTGCCCGCGTACCCGGCGAAGCCGGAGATCCGCAGATAGCCCTGCCCGCCGGGAAGGTCGGCGTAGGTGATCCGCCCGTGGGCGAAGTCCTGGATGTTCCGGGCCTTCTTGAGGTCGCGTTCCACGATGAACTGCTTGACCGTGGCGTCCAGGTCTCCGTTGGGCATGACGGTACCGGGGCGGACCTGGTGGAAGGTGCGATCTCCGTCCTTGACGACGACGTGAGCGTCGTAGAGCGGCTTGACCATCTCGCTGAAGACGGCGAAGAGCTCGTCCCTCGGCGTTTCGGCATGCACCTTGGCGCGGTGCTGGTCGCGGACCTCGTTCCAGTCGACTCCCTTGGACGCGAAGAACGGGTAGTTCTCCCCGAAGGTCTGCCAGAACACGTCGAAGGTCGTCAGGGAGTCCTTTGCCGTCGGGCTCGTGCAGGCGTCTGGCAGCGCCGGGATGCGCCTGAGGCTCCGGCTGCCGACGTCGCCGGCCTCGCGCATGGACGCGTGGTCGCGGTCCTCCTGGGCGCGCACGGTCAGGACGGTGCCGTCGGCCATGGTGTAGGTGCCGGGGCCGGTCCGTTTCGCGGAGTCGCCCGCGAGGCAGCTGACGGCAGTGGTCTCGTACTCCTGGAGGGTTCCGTTCCGGATGGACAGCACTGTGCCGTAACCGTCCATTCGCCAGACTCCGTCGGTGGGCGGCTGTTGGGCGGTGACGGCCGGAGCGGCTCCGCCGGCGAGGGCCAGTACGACAGCGGTGGCCGTGACTATGCGCACGATCTCGTCTTCTCTGTAGTCGACTTGCTCGGGACACCCCACAGTCGCGGACGGGGCGATCTCCCGGCCATCCGGCTGTCCGGTTGATCAAGGGTGGGGCCAGCCCCCACCCACCCACTGCCGGTAGTACCCGGGACGTTCTCCGCAATGGCCGGCAACGGTTGCCGGTCGCCCGTGCGCGAGGGTGGACGGGGACGTCGGGCAGGATGCTTGGCGGCGGCAGCCGCAGGCCCCGGAGCGCGCCTCTTCGGGTTGCGAAGAGGGGGCTCCGGGGCCTGCGGCCACGGCGAGCGTGTCAGGGGGTCTTTCAGTCGATCCGCACGCACACCGGTACAGGGAGTCTGGGCGACCAGGTCTGCGTCGTGCGGTCGAAGGCTCGGGCGTACCCGTTGTTCCCCGAGCCCCCGCACGGAGAGGCGACCGACGTCTCCACATAGATGGCCCCGCCGGGGGTGATGGAGTGCGGCTGTGCCGTCACCCACCTACTGAACATCACCCTGCCGTTGTTGAGTTTGACGACAAGGTAGACCCGACCGCCGACGGTGAAATTGCCACCGCCTATCTTCAGGTGATTGTTGAACGTGTAGTGGAAGAGAAATGGCGCCGGCGCCTTCTTGAGCAGTTCGGGCGTGAGCGAAGCCCCGGAGGGGGTCCCCTCACGTGCTGAGTGTGCGGCGGGCGCAGACGTGGCGACAGGGGCGCTGAGGGCCACAACGGCGACCGCGGACGCGGCGACCGCGGTCATGCGCCGCATCCGGTGCGGATTCGAGCGTGCGAGGATGCGCATGGTTGCTCCTCGTGGCGTGTGATGGGGGAGTCGGCGATACGCCGACGGTTCTCCCGGCAGTCACGTGAGGGGTTCCGAGCGGGCGCGCTCCGCGCCTGTCGGTGACGTCCTCGCGGACTCGGGGCTGTGGGAATGTCGAGGGGCGCAATCACAGTCCGGTCCTTGGCCCGCCCAACCGGCTGAGTCCCCTGTTTTTCGACCGTCCATGAGTCTAAGGCAGCCCTCAATATGGCCGCAAACTAGGGCAGATAGCCCAAGGTCTGATTGGTCGAACTCTGGATTTCGGAGCTGACGGACGAGCGGATGTGGCGAGGCGTCCACAAGCCGGTCCAGGCGCTGGAGGAGCCCCTTCGCCGCTGGGTCAACTCGCGCATCAGGAGCCCGAGTTCATCTGAAAGAGGGCCCCATTCCGCTCATCGCGGCAGTCCTTGACTGTCCGTGCGTGACGACCCCGGGTGGCGAGGCTCCGCCCGTACGGCAGCCCGGCCGGTGTGGCGGCGCAGGGGCTGGACGGCTGAAGTTGAAATTGTTCATTCAGGATCTTGATGTCTGTTCGGCTCTATGCCAGATTCGGCGCAGCACCACCTGGCTCAACGGCGGCGGGTCAACCCGCTGCGCCGGAATCGCTGCGGGGAGAGGTCACCAACATGCCGGTCCAACACGCCCCTGGGGAACGACTCGCGATGGAACGACGCACCATCGAGGTCATCCCGGACGCCGAGCGGCACGGCACGCCGCGCAGCCAGTTCACCCTGTGGTTCGGCGCCAACATGCAGATCACCGCGATCGTCGACGGCGCGCTGGCGGTCGTCTTCGGCGCCGACGCACTGTGGGCGATACCCGCGCTGCTGATCGGCAACGTGCTCGGTGGCATCGTGATGGCGCTGCACTCCGCGCAGGGGCCGCGGCTCGGCGTTCCGCAGATGATCTCCAGCCGCGCGCAGTTCGGCGTGTACGGCGCGATACTGCCGCTGCTGCTGGTGATCCTCATGTACCTCGGATTCGCCGCGACCGGCAGCGTGCTGGCCGGACAGGCGGTGTCCGAGATGCTGCACATCGACAACACGGACGCAGGCATCCTCATCTTCGGCGCGCTGACGGCCGTGGTCGCCGTCACCGGCTACCGACTCATCCACATCGCCGGCCGCATCGCGACCGTCGTCGGTGTGCTCGGTCTCGGCTACCTGATGGTGCGGGTGTTCACGCAGTACGACGTCGGCGCGCACGTCGGCATCAAGGGCTTCGAGGCGGCCACCTTCCTGCTCGCCGTGGGACTCGGCGCCGGATGGCAGCTGACCTTCGGCCCGTACGTCGCCGACTACTCGCGCTACCTGCCTCGCGACACCAGCACGCGCGCGACGTTCTGGTCGACGTTCGCCGGCTCCGTCATCGGCTCCCAGTGGGCCATGACGCTCGGCGCGCTCACCGCGGCCGTGGCGGGCAAGGCCTTCCTGCCCGACCAGGTCGGTTTCCTCGGCGACCTGGCCGGCCCGGTCTTTCTCGCGTTCCTCATCTACCTCGTGATCGTGGTCGGCAAGCTGACCGTCAACTGCCTGAACGCGTACGGCGGTTTCATGTCGATCCTGACCACTGTCACCGCGTTCGACGGCCGCTCTCGTATCTCGGCCGCCGCACGCGCCGCCTACATCGTCGGCTTCGTCGCGGTGTCGATGGTCATCGCGCTCGCCGCCAGCGACGACTTCCTGACCAACTTCAAGAACTTCGTGCTCCTGCTCCTGATGGTCTTCACCCCGTGGAGCGCGATCAACCTGGTCGACTACTACCTGGTCTCCCGCGAACGCGTCGACATCCCCGCCCTGTACGACCCGGACGGCCGCTACGGTCGCTGGAACGCCGCCGCGCTGACCTGCTACGTCGTCGGCGTCGTCGTACAGATCCCGTTCCTGGCCACCAAGCTGTACACCGGCGCGATCACCAAGAAGCTCGACGGCGCCGACATCTCGTGGATCGTCGGGCTGATCGTCACCTCGGTCCTGTACTGGCTGTGGGCGAGGCGCACCGCCAACCCGCCCGCCGAGACCATCCACCCGGCCGCGGCCGAGGGCGGCGACCGGGCGACGGCGCCGGTCCACTGACCGGGGCACACTACCGCCACCACATCCGCCCACAGGGTGGCCGCGTCGGGTGGGAGCGCTGCGACCGCTCCCGCCCGGCGCGCTGTCGTCTCCCACCACACGGCCGGCCGGCAGGAGACGTCCTCCAGCGCGAGTGCGCAGAGCAAGTGGGGGCGGCATGAATTGCAGGGACAGGCCGATGGGGTGAAGCTGAGACTCCACCGCTTGAAGTGGAGCAGTCAGCCATGGCCAAACTGGTCGTCGTCGGGGTGGACGGCTCGTCAACGAGTCTCGCCGCCGTGGGAGCAGCCGCCACGGCAGCATCTCGGCGCGGTGCGGCACTGCGTGTGGTCCATGCCGAGGTTCCGATCAAACCCAGACACGTGGTGCCGGATCCGGCCGGCAGGGCGTTGGTCCACGAAGCGGCGGACCACGCCTTTGAGGTGGCTCCTGAGGTGGTGGTCACCAAGGTCGTGGTGACTGGTGATGTGGTGCACGTGCTGGAAGCCGAGTCACAGGCCGCGGACCTGATCGTCGTCGGCTCCAGAGGCATGGGGGGCCTCGCAGGCCTGCTGCTGGGATCCACACCGGTGTCCTTGGCAGCCCGCAGCCATTGCCCGGTGATGACGGTCCGCGAAGAGCACCGTACATCCGCTGACACCGGACCTGTCGTACTGGGAGTCGACGGCTCCCCGGACAGTGACGAGGCCGTCGACGTCGCCTTCGCCGAAGCCGCGCAGCGCCAGGCTGAACTCGTGGCTGTGCACGCATGGCAGCCGGACAAGGCTTCGCCCGGCACAGCCTCCGAGTCTGCAGGGCAAGTGCTGGCACAGGCGATCGCCCGCCGCACGGACGCCTATCCGGACATTGCCGTGGGACGCGACCTGGTGGTCGGCACAGCGCGTGAGGTCCTGCTCGAGGCGAGCAAGGCAGCGCAGCTGGTGGTTGTCGGCGCCCGCGGGCGCAGCGGCCTTGCCGGACTGCTCCTGGGCTCGGTCAGTCAGGCCGTGATGACCCACGCACACTGCCCCGTCGTCGCCGTTCGCGGGACGACGCGAGCAGCCTGAGAAGGTACGAGGGTTCGGGGCCGGCCGACGATGTCTCAGGGAGTGGCCAGGGCGGGGGTGTCGAACGGGTCGTAATGGATGCGGTCCGCCGCCGTTCCGCCGCTCATGAGCGTCTCTCTGGCGGACGTGACCATCGGGGCCGGACCGCTGAGGAAGACGTCGTGGTGGTACCACGGTCCGTACTCGGCCAGAACCTGCGGCAGAGATCCCTGGATCCCGGGGATGTCCTCGTCGGAAATCGCGCCCCTGACCGAGAGCCAGTGATGCCGTTGCGCCATGCGCAGCATGTCGTCCATCCCGTACAGCTCGGCACCGGTGCGGGCGCCGAGGAAGAGATTCACCTGGTGCCTGCCGCCGCGGCGGGCGACCTCTTCGACGAGCGCGCGGATGGGGGCGAGGCCGGTCCCGCCGGCCACGCAGAGCAAGTCGCTGTGGACGGCGGCGTCCAGGACCATGTCGCCCATCGGTGCGCCCAGGTGGACCACGTCGCCCGCAGCCGCCCGGTGCACCAGCGCATTGCTGACCGAGCCACCGGGCACGGCCCGTACATGGAAGGTGAGGGTGCCGTCCTCGCGGGGCGCGTTGGCGGGGGAGTAGTAGCGCCACTGCTTGGGATACCAGGGGGTCTCGATGCTGACGAACTGACCCGCGGCATGCTCGTAGGGCATGTGGGGATGGAGGGTGACCTCTGCGATGCCATGCCCGCAGGGGACGATACGCACGATCGTGGCGGGCCAGACGGCGGGCCGTGCCTCCGCGTCCTGTTCGGCAGCGCTGATCATGACGTCGGCGACTGCTCCGTACGCCTTGGTCCAGGCGGCTGCGATGTCTGGGGTCCAGGCGGGACCGGCGTAGCGGGCCAGCGAGGCGAGGAGGCATTCGCCCACGGCGGGGAAGTGCGCCCGTAGCGCCCCGAACTTGCGATGGTCACGCCCGAGGTGTCCGCAGAATCGCACCAGGTTCTCCGGATCGTCGACCAGATCGACGATGCGCAGCAGGGCGCGCAACAGGCGGCCGCGCTGGGTGTCCATCCCCGGCGGGAACATCGGCCGCACCTCGGGGTAGCGGGCGAAGAGGATCGCGTAGAAGTAGACCGTCATGTCCGCGGCGAGCGGCTCGACCACCGAGACGGAGGCGCGTATGAGATCTATCTCGTGGGCCGACAAAGGCGCCTCGGTGACCTCTGGCTCATGGGTGTGCTCGGCCGGGGTGGGTGCCGGATCCTCCGGATGCGGGACCCCGGGCGTGCTGCCTTGGCGTCTGATCCGGAACCTCAAGGGACCAGAGCTCCGTCGCCCGGTATTCGAGTCGGCCGGACCCGGGCGGACCGCAGGGTGGCCGCATGGATGGTGCGGCGCCCCCGATGGGCCCTATGGGCGAAGACTTCACTGGCAGGCATGGGTCCTCAAGATGGGGCGGGAGCATCGAAGCGGACTGAGCAGCTCCGGACGCTACCTGATCACGGAGGTACTCAGAAGTAGCCAAGGGACGCATGAAGCGGTCGATCCGTCACCTTTCGACTCATCCATCTGCGCCACGATCTCGTTGTACGGCGCGTCTTGGCCGATCGCGACGAGGGCGTGGGTCATGACGTCGCCGACGGTCGCCGTGGCGCGAAGCGGCACCGCGGACTGCAGGGAACGGTGGGGATCTACAGACCGCTGCGATGGTGGGCGTACAGGTCCAGCAGGCGCACACGGGCGGAGAAGAGACGGTGGGCGAGCATCTGCCCGACGACGTGACCCAGCGCGGAGCCGAAGCTCGGGTCGGCGTCCATCATCATCCGTACCGTCATGGCGTCGAACTCGTCCGCTCGCACCCGCGTCATGGCCTCCGCCCCGAAGTGCCAGCGGTACGGCTCGAACAGCCACGACCAGCCGAGCAGTTCGCCGGCGCTGACGCTGTCGATCACTGCCGGCCGCTTGCCGGGCACGCGGACGTCCAAGGTGACCGTCCCTGTCCGCATGATCCAGAACCGATCGGCGTACCCGCCTTCCTCGAACAGTCGCGTCCCTTCGGGGAAGTCCACCGGACGAGCCTGCTGCAACAGGCCGTCGCGATGGTCGGCGGACAGAGCTGCGGTGAACCGTGGGGGCATTCGAGTGCTCATCGGGGGCCTCCTCATCTGCGTCCGTTTCCAGTCTCCCGCTCATGCCGAGTACGCGGGGAAGGCCGGATGGTCCTTTCTCCGCACCCCTTGGTTGCAGGCGCGGGCAGCCGGATGGCGCCAGATACTGCTGGAACGGGCATCCAGCCACCGTGCGGGGCCCGGGCAGGGCTCGAAACTCCAGTCCAGTGCTGAGAAGGCATTCGGTGGTCCGCGTGTGGGATACCTGTTGACCTGCGGGGTCATGCTGGATGGCCGGCCGCTTCCATTCTTCAGGCGTCCCTCGGATGGCGCTACATGCGATCAACGACCGAACGGGCGATCATGGACGTGTCGGCCACACACATCCGGGCTCCCTGGAGGCGGCGGTCCGGGCATGTGCTCTCCAGCCCCCTTGGCGGTGTCGCCTGTGCGTCCAAACAAGTGCCCCAGCGGGCGACGGGAAGCCCGTCCGGGCGGACCTCCCGCCGGTCGACACCGCACAGCCGGAAGTGGGTCCGTCCTGGGGCCCGCTGCTCATCGCGAAGCTCTCGATCCCGGTGACCGCTGCCCGGCGCGTGTGCAGGCCCGGCAAGACGACGCCGGTCGCGACGTGGGCGCGTACGAGGAAGGAGCCCGGGCCCACGAAGACCGCATCCGCATCGCCATGGGCCGTCAGTGACCCACGGCGGCACGCCGAGGAGAACGATCATGGACTATCCGCTGCTGAACGTGTTCTGGACCGTCACGTGGGTGTTCCTGTGGGTGATGTGGTTCATGCTGCTCTTCCGCATCATCGGCGACATCTTCCGGGACGACTCGATGAGCGGCTGGGGCAAGGCGGGTTGGACGGTCTTCGTCGTCATCGTGCCGTTCCTCGGATGCTTCGTGTACCTCATCGCCCGGGGCAAGGGCATGGGCCAACGCGAGCTGAACCGGGCACGCCAGAACGAGCAGGAGTTCCAGGAGTACATCCGGGCGGCCGCCGTCGCGAGCGGCGGGACGACCGATCACGCCGCGGCGCTCGGCAAGCTCGCCGAACTCAAGAACCACGGCGACATCACGGCAGCGGAGTACGAGCAGGCCAAGCAGAAGGTGCTCGCCGGCTGACGGTGCGGGAGACCGGCGCCCGCTCGGGCCGAGGAAGCCGGCACCGCCCTGCCGCCCGTTCACGGCATACCGCCACCGCCCACGTCGCCGGCATCTTCACCCGGCTCGCGGGGTGATCCGAACGGCTCACCCCGCCATGTGGCCGACCAACATGGTCAGAGCGACACCAAGCGTTGCGCCCAACAGCAGTGCGGCGACACCGGCCGACCGGCCGACGCCCTGATCGAACGGAACGCTCGGCACAACCTTGTGAAGACCAGGCGCCACCACGACGATGAGACCGAAACCGACACCGAGGCGCCAGTACGTCCCGCCCGAGCACGCAGCCTGGAAACGCCCCCCGCAGCCGCTCGGGTCCAAGGCGAAGCCTGTCACCACGAGAAACAACGCGCTGGCATACACCGCGCCGAACAACATCGATGTGCCGAAGTCGATGCGCCGCAACCTGCCGGAGCTACCGCCGTCATCTGCCACGTCGCCCCCCTGAAAACGACTCGTGGAACCAAGCGCGTGGAGTCTAACGCCCGGCTTCCGCAGGTCATCAGGGATGGCGGACCTCCTGATCCGAAGGAACTCCCCAGCCCCGGCAGCCGGGCCAGGCGCGGCGCAAACCTCGCCCCGCGAATCCTGCATGATCCAGCGAGGCCGCGGCCCTGAAACGGGTTCAGGATTTCCTGAATTCAGGAACCGCTGGTGGCCACCATCGTTGGGATCACCGCCACGCCGGCGGCGCAGAGCGCCATGGGAGCTTCGTGGCGCGTCGGTGTCGACGCCGCCGAGCGGACCACCCTGGTCACCACGGGGATGTTCGCGGGCGTGCGCAACCCGGTGTTCACCGCGATGACCGTGACCGCGATCGGCCTGGCGCTGATGGTGCCCAGCGTGGTCGCCGGACTCGCCCTGGCCGCTCTCGTCACCGCCGTCCAACTGCAGGTGCGGATCGTTGAAGAGCCCTACCTCCGCTCGCGTGCACGGAGCGGCGTACGACGCGTACACGGCCCGGGCCGGACGTTTCTGGCCCGGTATCGGCCGCCGCGCCGTATGACCGGCGAGGGCCGGTGGCGGGCGCTCGAGGGGTGCCTGGGTAGCATCGCGGTCATGCTCGTCCGCCCTGCCTGGCGCCCTCTGCCCGCGCTCGCCGCCTTGGTGGCCGTTGCGCTGCTGGCCTGCGCCCACCTGATGTGGGGACCCGGACACAGCACGATGGCCATGGCGGCGCCCATGACCGGGATGACGACCACGAGCCTGGCCGTGCCGACCGCGCAGGCGGCCACCGCGGACGCCGAGCAACCCCCGCACCAGGCCGATCCGGCGCACGGCGAGTGCCCGCCGGCGGGCATGGACTGCCCGCTGGCGACCGCGCAGGCGCCCGTGCCCGTCGCCCTCGCGGCCGACCCCGGCCCAGACACCCTCGCAGCGCCGCCGGCCCTGGCCCAACCGGCGGCACGGGGCGCCGATGACGGGTGCGCCTGGCCACGGGCGCCCGATCCCGTCACTCTGCTCTGCGTCAGCCGTACCTGACACCACCCGCACCCCGCCGGGCCCTCATGGCCGCCGGGTGCCTCGCCGTGTCCTGATCCGGCTCACTCACCAGGGAGAGTCCTCCTTTCATGGCCTCCACCACCACCTTGTTCGTCACCGGCTTGACCACCGGCCTCTTCGCCGGCGGCGCCTCCTGCGCCGCCGTCCAAGGCGGCCTGCTTGCCGGCGCGGTCGGGCGCCGCGCCACAGCCCGGAACCCCGAAGCGGGGGAGCGCAACGGCCTGTTCATGCCCGTCGGCGCGTTTCTCGGCGCCAAACTCGCCTCCCACACCCTCCTCGGCGCCGTCCTCGGGCTGGTCGGCGCCGCCGCTCAGCCCGGCCCCCGCACCCGCGCCGTTCTCCTGGTCGCCGGCGCGGTATTGATGATCCTGTTCGCACTCGACATGTTCGGCGTACGTGCCGTACGCCGCTTCGTCCCCCGACCGCCCGCCTCGTGGGGGAGGCGGGTGCGCCGGTCGGCGAGATCGACCGGCGTCACCACCCCGGCCGTCCTCGGCTTCCTGACCGTCCTGATCCCCTGCGGCGTCACCCTGAGCGTGGAGTTGATCGCGGTCACCACCGGCTCCCCGTTCGCCGGGGCCGCGGTGATGGCCGGTTTCGTCCTGGGCACCGGACCGCTCTTCGCCGTCCTCGGCGTCTTCCTGCGCTCCGCCGCCCGCCCCTGGCAGGGCCGCCTCACCATCATCACCGCCGTGATCGTCCTTGCCGTCGCCCTGTGGACCGCCGGCTCCGGACTGCGCCTCGGCGGCTGGTGGCCCACTACCGGCCCTGCTGCGGCGGCCCCCGCCGCGACACCGCTCGAGACAGTGACCACCTCGGGCGGAACGCAGACCATCACGATCCAGGCCCGCACCAACCTCTACACCCCCACCGCGATCACCGCGACCGCCGGCCTGCCGACGAAACTCGTCGTCGCCACCGCCGACACCAACGGCTGCGTCCGTGCCTTCGTCGTCCCCGACCGCGGTGTCCAGGAGATCCTCCCCGTCACCGGCCGGACCGCCGTCGACCTCGGCACCCCGAAGCCCGGAACCCTCGCCTTCACCTGCGGCATGGGCATGTACGGCGGCGAGATCACCTTCCAGCAGCCCACCGGAACCCAGAGCCCCACCCCGAAGGAGACCAGCCGATGATCCTCCGCCTGGAATTCGCCGTCACCGGCATGCACTGCAACAGCTGCGGCCTCCTCGTCGACGACGAGATCGAAGATCTCTCCGGCGTCAGCAGCAGCACCACCGACCTGCGCACCGAGCGCACCCTCGTCGAACTGGACACCCCCGTGCCGGCCGACGAGATCATCACCGCCATCGCCACCGCCGGCTACACCGCCAGGCTCGTTTCCTGAACCCCCTGGGTCCCGGACTGCCGAGTCCGGGACCCAGCGGCACCACCGGCCGAGTCCACCTCCCGCACGCACCCGAGCTCCGGGTTCCCGTCATGCCGCGACCAGTGCTGCGGAATCCGACACCCCACGTACGAGGAATCATGACCAGACTGAGGAAGAACCTCATCGCGGCTGCCGTCCTCGTCGCCGCGCTGGCCGTCGCGTTCGGCTCGTTCCTCCTCTTCGCGCCTCAGGACCGAGGAGTGGCGGCCCTCGACGCCGACCCCGCCGTTGACGCCAGGCCTGTCCGTGACACCAGCCATCGGCTCACTTCGCCGCAGCGCAGCGAGCTGACCGTCGTCGAGTTCCTCGACTTCGAGTGCGAGGGCTGCGGCGCCGTGCATCCCACAGTGGAGAAGCTGCGCGCCGAGTACAAGGACCGGGTCACGTTCGTCGCCCGCTACTTCCCCATGCCCGGCCACCGCAACAGCACGACCGCAGCTCTCGCCGTCGAAGCAGCCGCCCAGCAGGGCAAGTTCGAAGCGATGTACACCAAGATGTTCGCCACGCAGAAGGAATGGGGCGAGTCCCAGGAGTCCAAGGCGGACCTCTTCCGCACATACGCTTCCGGCCTCGGCCTCGACATGACCACGTACGACTCCGCGGTGAAGGCGCCGGCCACCCTCCAGCGCGTCCAGGCCGATCAGCAGGACGGCCTCGGCCTCGGTGTCCAGGGCACGCCGACGTTCTTCGTCGACGGTGTGAAGATCCGTACGCCGGGCACCTACGAGGACTTCAAGGCCCTCATCGACGCCCGGCTCACGCGATGACCTCCGACGGCGCCTCACGGTTCATCGGAGTCTCTGCATAGCTTCTCCGCGGCCCACTCGGCAGTCACCTAGGATGGGAACGTGAGTGCGATTGCGGGGGAGTCTCGACCCTCCCTGACCCCCGATCTGACCGGTGCGGAGCTGAGGCGCTGGTATTGGACCCTTGCTGAACTGTCCGCGCTGGCAAGGGCGATGGGGCTACCCCTGGGCGGCGGCAAGGCAGCCGTGACCGCACGGCTGGCCGCCGCGCTGGACGGCCTCCCGGTGCCGGAGCCCGACCCGTCGCCGCGGCGGGCGGGGCGGCAGCTCGCCGCCCCTGTCTGCCGCGACACCGTGATTCCCCAGGGACAGCGCTGCAGCCAGGTCCTCCGGGAGTTCTTCCGCAGGGAGATCGGGCCCGCCTTCCACTTCGACGTCTTCATGCGGGAGTACATCGCCGGAGCTGCCGGGCGAACCCTCGGCGATGCCGTCGCCCACTGGCACGCCACACGCGCCCATGCGACCGAACCCCAGGAGGTCGGCGCCCAGTTCGAGTTCAACCGCTTCCTGCGCGACTGGCACGGCCGCCACCCGGAAGGCTCGCGCACAGAGGCCCTCGCAGCCTGGCAGGCACACCGGGCCCGCCCCCGCGACTGAAGGTGCGCGTTCCGCGGTGGTGCCAGACCTCGCCGACGCGGCCCGCGCCGTGAACGCGCATCTCCTGTCGTAGCCAGGTGTCCCGACTTGTCCGGTTGAAGCCCTGATCCCTGGCGCGATCAAGGGACGCACCCGCACCCGTCTGGCCACCTCCGTGCACGATGCAGGATGGTCGCAGTTCGGCGCCATGTCGAGAGTCGACATGTCCCGGCCAGGGACCACCGGCAGGCGGGCGGGAATCTTCGTCCCGTGGGTCCGAGAGGATGTCAGGCAGTCATGGTGTCGTGCGGCCCGCACGCTGCTTCTCGTGTCGCCCTTCATCGGTCAGGCGACCGACCGTTAGGCTCGCGTCGCCACAAAGGTCCGATCTTCACGGAGGGCAGGGCGACGGGGATCAATCGAGAGCGCCTCGTCAGAACACTGACGTTCTGGCTGCGGCCGGCCTTCGCATTGCGGGTCATCAACCGGTTTCAGAAGATCGTGGGTTTCGACCGCTCGATGGCCCTGGCGTCCAGCGCCCTGACGGCGTTGGTCCCGCTCGCGATCATCCTAGGCGCGGTCTTGAGCAACGTCGTTCACTACGACGCCGCAGAGCAGATCATCAAGCGCTACAACCTCAGCGGAGCAGGGGCCGCGGCAGTCAGCTCGCTGTTCTCTCCCGCCGAAGCGACCAGCGCGAGCGTGGGCATCTTCGGGTTCGTGCTTCTGACGATCTCGGTGCTGAGCTTCGCGCGAGCCGCCCAGCGGCTCTTCGAACAGGTATGGGAACTCAAGCCCCTCAGTGTGCGCAATACACGCAACGGCTTGGGGTGGATCCTCACTCTCGGTGGCTACGCAGGGGTCACCACGTTGCTCTCCGCGCTTCCTGAGGGAGGCGCCCTGGGTCTGGTCGCCGTCGTATGTGGCGTACTGGTGACCGCCGTCTTCCTCGTCTGGAGCGGCTGGATCCTGTCGGCGAAACGGATCAGCTGGCCGGACCTGCTTCCCTTCGCCATCACAGGCGCCGTACTGACGGCGGCCTATTCAGTGGGTGCAGCCATCTACATGCCGCATCTGTTCAACTCCTCCGCAGCGCGCTACGGGGTGGTCGGTGCTGTCTTCGCGATGATCTCCGCTCTCTTCGCAGCCATGCTGGTCCTGGTCGCAGCGGCGGCACTGGGACGAGAAGTGCAAGACGAGCTCACCCGGATCCGTGAGGGCGACCGCCCGTCCGACCACGAGGTCCGCCGAGAGTGGGACAGCATGGTCGAGCAGACGAGGTCGCGATGGCGCACGGTACGTGGACAGGTCTCTCAGCATCGGATCAAGAGCTCGAACCATTGACCGGCAGGGCCGGCCACGGCCGCCGTCATCGGGGTGAAGGCCGTCCGGTCGATCCGGGCTGGTCGACAAGCCTGACTCTCCCCGCCGGCGCGCTGTTGCTTCCCCATCAGTGCGGTCCGGGGGCCGTCCAGCTGTTCACCGCACTGCTGACCAAGCAGGTGCGCAACACGAGTGCGTGACCGTGTCCGGAGGCCGCCACACGCGTTGACCATGGCATGAAGACTCGTGCTCTGCTTGGTGCCGTCACGCTCACGGCCTTGCCTCTGATCCTTGCTGTCCCTGCCCATGCCGATGAACCCAACCACCTGAGTGACACGGCGAACGCCGTGAACGACCTGGCGGGCGAAGTGGCCGGCTCGGAAGCGCTCGGCGTCCGGGACGTCGCGACCACTCTCGCCGGCCAATGAGCCTGCTCCTGGCTTGCTTCGGTCCGGCCTCAGGCCCGCTTTGAGCCCGGTGGCAGTTCGTCGTACGTCGTCACGAGTGGATCAGCGCTCGGGGCGGAGCAGGCCGCGCTCGTAGGCCTTCGCCAGGCGCTGCGGCACCCGGTGCACCGAGCCGTCGACGGTGATCGGGACGAGCTGCGGCTTCGTGGCCTTCCACTGGGCCCTGCGATGGCGGGTGTTGCTGCGGGACATCTTCCGCTTGGGGACAGCCATGAGGTTCTCCTTCGGTGATTCGGGGGCGACTTCGGGATGGGGAGCTCGGCGTGCCCCGTAGTGGCCAGGCCTTCCCGCGCCGTCGTGTCTGCCGGCCCGCAGAGGCGTCGTCGGGGAGTCCCGGCCCGCTGCGGGGCCTTACCGGGTTCCGTACGGGAGCAAGGCCATTTCGCGGGCGTTCTTGATCGCTGCGGCGAGCTGTCGCTGCTGCTGGGCTGTAACGCGGGTGACGCGGCGGCTGCGGATCTTGCCGCGGTCGGAGATGAACTTCCGTAGCAGATCAGTGTCCTTGAAGTCGATGTACGCGATCCCTGCTGCATCCAGTGGGTTGGGACGGGACCTGAGCGGCTTGTGCGGGTTCTGGCGGCGGGCCATGTGCGTTCCTTGTGGTCGTCGGGGTGGTCGGGGTCGTCGTTCGTCAGGGGCGTCAGGGGCGTCAAGAGACGGGGTCGAGGAGGGGGCCGAAGGCTGCCGGCAGGGACTTCCAGGCCTCGGGTCCCGCCGCGTATTCGGCGTCGGTGAGGAGGCAGGACTCGAGGAGTTGCTCCACACCGTGGCGGTCGAGGCCGGGGGACGTGAAGACAAGGTGCTGGCAGCAGTCGCCGTGTTCGGGGTGCCAGTCGAGTGAGGCTGCCGCTCGGCGCATCGGCGGGACCAGTTCCCAGGCGGCGTCCGGCAGGGAGGCCAGCCAGGGGCCGGCGTTCTCCACGCACAGGGCTCCGCCCGCCGCGTCCCAGGCGAGCAAGGTGTCGGGGCGGTCGGCGAGCCAGAACCGGCCGCGGCTGCGCGCGGCGGCGCAGCACAGGTCTTCCAGGGCGTCGTACAGACGCTCGGGGTGGAAGGGGCGACGGCTGTGCCAGACGAAGGTGGTGACTCCCGCTTCCTCCGCCTCCTGGGGAAGCAGGGCGCAGGCCGGGTGCTGGGCGGCAGCCGCCGCTTCCGCGTCGAAGCCGGCGAAGGCCGCTTGTGCGAGCTCGCCGGATGCGGCGGGCACCCGGCGGGCGGTGGGGTGGAGCTGAGCCAGCAGGGCGCGGTCCTCGTCGTCGGCTTCCTCGCTGTCGACGAGGGCGAGTACAGGTGCGTACTCGAGTTGTCGCGCCCAGGTGTCTCCGATGGTGCGCTGGTCGGTGCCGGCCGCGGCGAGGCCTGCGTCAGCCAGGTCGTCGCCGTTGACGAGGTAGGGCAGGACGAGCGCCGGGTCCACCGCTGTGATCACGCCGGTGAGTTCGAGTGCGCCGGCGCCGTGTGCGGCGATCACCTCGGCCATCGCCTTGGGTTCGACGGAGTCCCACAGCTCGACGACGGCCAGCCGGGTCAGGCCGCTGCCGGCCAGTCGTTCCAGCTCAGGCACCAGGTCTTCGCGCAGTGCGCAGCAGGCGCAGTCGTTGACCAGGGGCCCCTCGTCCCGGGACAGCTCACCCGAGGTGTCGCGAACCAAGCGCTGCACGGTGCCCTGCGCTGCCGTGGACAGGTCGTGATGGAGGGCGACGCTGCCGGGGACGGCCTGCAGCAGCCGGTCCACGACTTCCTTGCGGGCGTCGGAGTGGAGCCCGGCGACGATGACGACGGGCAGGGTCACGCCTTGCTCCCGTAGCGGCGCTGGAAACGCTCGACGCGGCCGGCGGTGTCCAGGACGCGGGCGGTGCCGGTGTAGAAGGGGTGGCTCTGCGAGGAGATCTCGACGTCGATGACGGGATAGGTGTTGCCGTCCTCCCACTCGACCGTCTTGTGACTGGTGGCGGTCGAGCGGGTGAGGAAGGCGAAGTCGGCGGCCTTGTCGCGGAAGACGACGGGGCCGTAGGCGGGGTGGATTCCGGGCTTCATGGGGGTCTCCTTCTAGCGGGGGTGGGGCGGGGGTCAGCGCTCTTCGCGGAAGTCGACGTGTCGACGCGCCACCGGGTCGAACTTGCGCAGCACCATGCGGTCCGGGTCGTTCCGCCGGTTCTTGCGGGTGACGTAGGTGTAGCCGGTGCCCGCGGTGGAGCGG
The DNA here is from genome assembly GCF_042264065.1 of Streptomyces sp. NPDC056222. Classification (NCBI taxonomy): domain Bacteria; kingdom Bacillati; phylum Actinomycetota; class Actinomycetes; order Kitasatosporales; family Streptomycetaceae; genus Streptomyces; species Streptomyces sp. NPDC056222. Next base: position 224,007 of record NZ_JBHJTL010000001.1, read on the forward strand.
AGCTTGATGATCGGGCGTACTTCGTTGCGTGCCATGCCGCTACTATACGGGAATGGAAATCGTTTTCAATAACGGTTCGATTCAGAGAGAGGCAGCAGCACCATGTCCGCCCTATGCCAGCTGACCGGCGCCCGCCCGGGCTTCGGCAACGCCATCTCCCACTCACACCGGCGCACCTCCCGCCGCTTCGACCCCAACATCCAGCGCAAGCGCTACTGGCTGCAGAGCGAGGGGCGCCATGTCCGCCTGACGCTGAGCGCGAAGGCGATCAAGACCATCGACAGAATCGGCATCGAGGCCGCCGTGGCTCAGATCCGCGCGCGGGGGGTGAGGGTCTGATGGCCAAGAAGAGCAAGATCACGCAGAACGAGAAGCGCAAGGCCGTCGTCGCGCGGTACGCAGCCCGGCGCGGCGAGCTGAAGAGCGTCCTCCGGCGGCCGTCCTCGAGCGAAGCCGAGCGCCGGGACGCGTTGGAGGAGCTGGGCAGGCAGCCCCGCAACGCCAGCGCCACCCGGGTGCGCAACCGGGACAGCGTCGACGGCCGGCCCCGTGGACACCTGCGAAAGTTCGGTCTGTCGCGCGTCCGGATGCGCCAGCAGGCGCACGCCGGATTCCTTCCAGGTGTGACCAAGTCCTCCTGGTAGCGCCCCTTCCTCCGACGAGCACGCAAGAGTCCACATCTCCGGCGGGATGTGGGCCTGCGTGCCGTTGGCCCGTACCGACAGGGCGAACGCGCGACGACAGCTCTTCACTGTCCAGGACTCTGCACATGCGCCGAATCAGGCATGCGATGCCGAGCATGGTGCTCGGCCCGCCGGTCGTGGGCGCTCCTCGCGCCGCCCCTGCGGTGATCGTTCCGTGACGTGCAGGAAGACAACCTTTGATCCGGCCGGGCGGACAAGTGATCATGATCAGACGTCTTGCTCGTACCGCCGCGCTCCCCACCGCAATCCTGCTGCTCTCCGCCTGCGGCGGTGGGGACGACGAGGTCGGGCTCGCGAAGGCGCAGCCTACGGCGCACCCGGTCTTCGACCAGCCGATCGACCGCCAGGTCTTCCTGGCCCTGCGTCAGACCCAGAAGTCAGGCAACGTGAGCTTCACGCAGACGGTGTCCCTCGAGTCCAAGAGGGGAACGGCCGTACAGACCCTCAGCGGCAAGCTGGACTTCACGAAGGGAGCGGGCGAAGCGACCGTGAAATGGCAGGTGCCGAAGAAGTACACCGTCGCGGCGAAGGAGACGCTTCTCGGCAATACTCCCGGTAGAGCATCGGGCGCAGCCTCCGGCAGCTTCCTCGTCGACCGGCAGCAGATCCACTACCGCGCCCGGGCTACTGGCTCCAGTACGGCAGCGCCGACATCTTCGCCATGGGAGACAGCAACAACCCGATCGACCACCTGCGGGGCTCCGAAAGCCCGGTCGGCGGCACTCTCCTGGAGGGCGTGGGCGGCTCGGAAGCGACAGCGCAGCAGGGCGGCCCCACGGGCAGCCGTACGTACCGGGCGGAGATGCCCTTCTCAGTGGGGTGGACGATGTTTCCCCGGACCTTCGCAAGGAACTGGCGGCCGAGATGCGCACCAACGCCGTCCAGGCCGGCTTCCCTCTGACCGTGTCCGTGGACCCGCAGGGCCGGATCACCCATGGCAGGGCGGATCCGTCGCAGCTCCTCCGGAAGAGCGGCACCCTCGCCGACGCGACCTCGCTGACGATGGATCTCACTCTCACCGGGTTCAGCTCGTCGAAGCCGGCCGCAGCCCCCACAGGGAGCATCCGCAAGGCTGCCGAAGCCGTGCTGCCCATGCGCGACGTGAAGGACGGCGGCTGCGTCGACTTCGACACCGGCCAGCGCGCAGCGCACGCTGTCGTGGGCGTGCCCTGCTCCGGACCGCACGACGCCCGTGTCTTCACGCAGATCTCGATGGGACCAGGGCGACGGCGACGGAAACCCAGGAACGGGCCGATTTCGCCTGCCGGTTCGCCCACGACGTGGCCAGGCCGGCGTGGATGCCGAAGGCGGAGCAGATCTGGGCCTGGTGGACACAGGGTCAGGCGTCGGTGTCAGGCGACAAGGACCGGGTGACCTGCTACGTGACCACGAAGCGTGGCGATTCCTAGAGTGTGGGGGATGTGCTGTGTAAGGCCTGTCCCAATATAGGGGCGTGAGCTGGGGATTTGCCTGACCGTACGGTCGTTGGATGGAGTCGATGACGGTGAGCGAGTGCCCGTTGCACGGGGTTGGTGTGCGTCCTGAGTACATGGTCGGGCGCCGTCTTGAGCAAGTGGTGGCTTCGTGGCACGTGTACGGCGCGGAGGCTCCGTCCGGCCCGCTGGACGTGTGGCTGATCGACAGCGAGGCGGTTGCCACGCACGTGACGACCGGTTCGGACTGGTGCCTGATCGTGGAGCCGTCGGCTCCCTTCGCGGGATACGACATGGCGGAGTCAGGTCGCGTCGAGGTGGCGCCGATCAGTGGCGGGACCCCGTTCGCCGATCACCTCGGCGAGACGGTACTGGAAGTCAGCGAAGAGGTTGACAAGGTCGGCGGGCGGCTCGCGCTGGAGATCACCTTCGACTCCGGCCGTGTCCGGTGTGAGGCCTGGTTCGGGGATCTCCGCCTGTCCAGCAAGTGATCAGCACGCCAGGGGAACGGGGCGCTGGCGCACCAGCTTGACACTGCGGCGGCTCGCATCGGGGTGGCGTTGAGTTGGGCCACCACGGCGGCGATCTCGGCTGACAGGTTGGACGCCGCTGAGGCGGCCGCCCCTCAACGATAGAAAGCGCAATGCCAACCGCTTCGCACGCGGTGGGCACCGACTCGTGCTCGCGGTGAGCGCGTTCACGCCCCGGATTCCTCCACGATCACCAATGTGCCGCGGCTACCCGGGCCGACAGCGTGTCGAGCACCCGCCGGCACCCGGTACAGCTCGCCTGTCTCCACGGCCACCTTGGTGCCCTCCACCAGTAGTTCCAGCCGCCCGTCGAGCACCAGCAGCACCTCGTCTGCCTCGTGGGCCTCTTCCTGGACCGGGCTGCCGTCCATACGCAGGACTTTCACACAGGCCGCCCCGACCATTCCCAGGGTGCAGGAGCTCCAGGCAGCCGGCAGTGCGGCTGCTGTGTCCACGACGTTGATCGAACGCATTGCATGCCTCCTCAGCGGGCTGCCTCCGCCATGGCAGAAGCAGCCCGAACATCAGGTTCAACGGATGCCGGAAAGCTACCTGAGCAGGGACGATCGTCGGTCGACCGTTTGGTAAAACCTCTCCCGACCACGGCTCGATCACTCGGTCGGCGATGGGTGGCGAGCCACCGGACGTTCGCGGAAGCTGAGGCGGTGCGATGGCTGCGCATCCACGGCAAGTTGCGCGGCGCGGTGCCTGGGAGCGGATCGGCCGTTGCCGCCAGGGTCAGGGCCGCCGTGAGGAGTCGAGGACTTCCCCCAATTGGGGCAGGGCGCGGCCGGGGATGGCTCAGTACCGGCCGGGACCTGGCCTGTTGCGAGCATTGGCGGGCGGACTTCTGGATCACCCGTGGAATGCCCAGGTACGCATGGAAGTTGAGCACGTCATGACTCAGAAGCCTGCAGCTCCCCGCGCCCTGTCCGACGATGCTCTCTCCGAACTGCTGAGCACTCAGCAGTTCGGCACCCTCGCCACCAATAAGCGCAGCGGCCATCCCCATCTCACCACCATGCTCTACAGCTGGGACGCCGAAGCACGCATCGTGCGGTTCTCCACCACTGCCGACCGAATCAAGGTCAAGCAACTCCGGCGTGACCCGCGCGCGGCCGTGCATGTTCCGGGAGGCGACGTATGGTCGTTCGCCGTGGCCGAGGGCGAGGCCGAGGTCTCCGAGATCACGACCACGCCAGGTGATGCGACCGGGCGAGAGCTGCTCGCGATGGTGCCCGAGGCCGCAAAGCCGCAGGATGAAGATGCGTTCTTGGAGCAGTTGGTCGCCGAGCGCCGGGTGGTCATCCGCCTGAAGGTATCTCGGCTGTACGGGACGGCACTCGACATCAACGGCTAACGAAAATGGTCGCAGTTGAGGTTGGGACGTGTTGGCCTTGCGAGTTGTGGGTGGGTGATCAGCAGCTGGCCGCCCGACCGGACGGCAGGGACGCGACGGCATTGAGGGTCTGGGTCATGCGCTCCCGCTTGTGGTCCGCAGGCGCGCGCCCTAGGCCTGGGCCACGAGCGTGTCTCTTTGATGGGCTGGTCGGCTGATCGGATGTGTCTGTCCGGTGGGTGATTACTGATGTGACGTGGGAACCCGATCGAGCCGTTGATGCCGGCCGATCCGGTTCGTGGTCGACGGGGGGGGCCGACCATCGTCGGACCCTTGAGGCCATATCCTGGAAGTACCGCACCTGCTCACCCTGGCGGGACCTGCCAGCCGAACTTGGGTCGTTCCAGACCGCTCGCAAACGGCTGATCAGGTGGGCCGTCGATGGCACCTGGGCCACGGATCCTCGCGGCCCTCCTAGCCGCCGCGGATGCTGATGACGATGTGGGCTGGACGGTGTCGGTGGACTCCACTGTCTGCCGAGCTCACCACCATGCGGCCGGAGCCAGGAAAAGGGAGCACCCGGCCGGCCTAGCCCGAGGATCACGCACTCGGACGCTCCCGCGGCGGCCTGAGCACGAAGGTTCACCTGGCCAGCGATAGCCGTGCGCGACCACTCGCCGGCTCCGTTCACGAGCGCGGTTCTGGCACACATTCCGTGAAGGATCTCGGAGTCTCGCTACTGGGCCGCGTCCACCATGATCGGCATCAACACCGTGCAGCTGGAACTGGTTCAGTCCGCAGCCGAGTTCGTTCACGGAATGTGTGCCAGAGCCTGAGTCGCAACAGCGTATGTTCACCACTCCAGGGGGCACCCGGAGAGCACCGCGTTCGATGTTCACGAGACGCAACAGCACCCGCTCGAAGACCTCCGAGGGGCTACTGCAGGCTCCAGCGGGGCAGGTGCCCAGGATCGTCCGGGCAGGCGAAGATGTTGAGCTCACCGTGGTTGCCCACGGTGACCCGGGTGGGCGTGGGGCGCAGGTCCTGGTCTTCGACCGGTGTCCAACTCCGGCTTCCGCCGTCCCACTCCGAGCTGTCGACGGTCAGCAGTAGGTGCATGGAGGTCCCGCAGGTCAGGCAGTCCAAAGGATGCGGATCGGTCGCATGCCAGGACGCGTATCCGCCGGCGCGCCAGCCGGGCGGGATCGACAGGTCGTACTGGTAGCCGACCGGCTCGACTTCCTCTTCGTCCGCCTGCTGTTCGGCCTCCTCTTCCAGGGCTTCCTCCCAGGCGTCGATCCGGGCGCTCAACTCCTCGGGCAGGAGTCCTGCGAACGGGTAGGTGACGACCTGCTCCGGGTGCAGTTCACAGGGCTCGGGAACGTATCCCTCGAAGCCGACCACCGGCGGCTGCGGCGGTGAGGCGAGAACATCTCCTACCTCCGCCGCCCTGCGCCAGCGCAGGTGAAGGAGCATGCTGTATCCGCTGGGTCCGTGGGCGTCGAAGGGGCACCAGAACGCCTGCAGTAGGTCGCAGCCTTCCGGTCCGGCGGGCAGATCGGGGACGTCTCGCGTGTACAGCTGCGCGAGGCCGATCATGGGCAGCGGATCGGTCTCGCTCGTTCCCGGCACCTGGTGGTCGCGTCCCAACGCCTTGACGACTCGCCGTTCCTCCTCGGTCAGGCCCTCGTACGGTTCCCGCGCCCAGGCCGAGGCGTAGACCGCTCGCTCCTCATGGATGTCCGCAGGGCGCCGCCCGCGCCCGCGTTGATGGGCCTCGGTACACACCGGCCACGGCTCGTCCGCCGGCCACAGCATCGGCCCGCCGACGGAACTGGCCGAAACATCCGGGCGGCCCGGCCTCGGATGGAGGCGGGTGGTCGTGCCCCGATGGGAGGCCAGTTCCGGGAAGAGCGCCTCGACGTCAAGCGGGCGCGGCGGCGTGGTCCGTGTCATGGAAACGACCCTAGAAGAGCCAACGGGAGCGGTGAACGAGCACCCCCGCATCGACGCAGGCCCAACCCGCAGGCACCGGGTGTTGCGAAAGTTCCGCCGGATGGTGCGAGTCGATATCGACGACACGCGGCTGTCGGTGCCCTCAAGTAGGTTCGGTGCCTTCGGCTGGACCAGGCAGGCACTCCTCGATCATCACAGAGACCTCCGAGGGTTGTACGGGCGGGCGGCTTCGGCAGGCCACGCCGTGGTCAAAGCGGTGTGGGCCTGAGGTGTGGCCACGTGCTGGTCGCAGCCATTCGTTGATGGCTGCGATCAGCACGGTCGCTTCGTAGCGGACGGCGAGTTTGTCGTACCGGGTGGCGACAGCGCGGTGCCTCTTGAGGCGGTTGATCCCGCACTCGGCCGCATGACGCTCGCGGTAGATCACCCCGCTTCCGGGCCCCGGCCGCACGCTGATGGGCGCGGCACACGGTGGAGTCGACGCTGAGGTCCCACACGATCGCACCCTTCGCGTCGGCCCGTGTCTGGAGCCGGGTGAGGATGCGATGCCAGGTGCCGGCCCGTTGCCATCGGCGGAACAGGGCTGGTGCGTCGCAGGCGGTGACGGTCAGGGCCAGGGGCCGAGCGCGGTCGTCGGCGGCCAGGTGGACCTTGGTGCTCAAGCCCGCCGCGTGAGCGTCCGAGTGCGGGGTCGGCGGGCTCGCTGCGGCCTTCGGCCCCTTTGTGTGTGCTCCGGCGGAATGCTGGTGGGCGCGGACGACGGTGGAGTCGACCGAGACGGTCCAGCCGATGTCGTCATCGGCGTCCGCGGCCGCCAGCACGGCGGTCAGGATGTTCTGCCAGGTTCCGTCGACGGCCCATCTGATCAGCCGTTTGTGGGCGGTCTGGAACGGGCCGAGCTCGTCGGGCAGGTCCCGCAGGGCGAGTTGGTGCGGTACTTCCACGCGATGGCCTCGAGCGTTCGGCGGTGATCAGCCCACCGCCGTCCACGGACCGGATCGGCCGGCATCAGCGGCTCGATCCGGCTCCACATCGCATCAGTGATCACTAATCGGGGCAGACACATCTGATCAACTGACCAACCCATTAAAGAGACACGCGTTAGCCAGGAGACGCCAGCCGGCTGCTCCCGCGGGGCAGTCGGGCCCTGGTCAGATCGTGACCGGGCCGTGGGCGGTGGCGAACTCGACCGAGACCAGGCCCGGTTCCTCATCCTCGACCCAGGTGACGTCGATCTGGTCGAGGGGGTGGTCGGCCGGTTCGCCGAGGAATTCGGCGATGGAGGGGGCGTCGCCGGCGATGGAGACCCCGTGGATGGCGGTGGAGGTGCGCGGGTCGGCGCTCGGGCGCTCCTCGATGGGGACCAACCACTGAAGGAAGTAGGGAAGTTGCGGGTCCTCCAGCAGTTCCAGCAGGCCGATCTGCTTCCACCTCAGGTCGAACCCGTCGGGGCGGACACGGTGGCCCTCGGCCGAGGTGCGGCCGAGGCGGTCCTCGACCGGGGCGATGTCGTCGACGGAGACCACCCAACCGAGCCAGCCGCCGCCCTCGGCGGCGCGGCGCGCGACCGCCTGGCCGAAGGGCGCGCGGTCGGAGGCGGGGTGGTCGAGTGTGGTGACGACCTCGACGTAGGTGCCGCCGCTCAGCGGGAGAATGAAATTGCGGGTGCCGAATCGCGGGTGCACGCCCCCGTCGACGAACCCGGCGCCGAGGGCCGATCCGATCCACTGGACGGTCGAGACGAAGCTGTCGCGGGCCACCGCGTAGGACACGTGATCAAGTCGCACTGCGCCATCATCACCCGACAACCCGTACAAATCCCGACGCCACGCCCGCCGTCCCGGCCGCGTCCGCCGTGGATTCAGCCGTGGAGCGGGTCGATCATCGTCATCCCGGCGGGGGAGGCCCGGTCGAAGCCAGGCAGCAGCGCTGCAGCCTCCTCAAGGCCCACGACCCGCCCGATCAGCCGCAGCGGGGCGAGCGCTGCTGCCACAGGATTTCGATCCGGCATGCCGCACCATGCCGCACCGCACTTCCAAGAGACGGGCTCTAGGCGAAGACGTCGGCCAGGGCGGGCAGGCCGAACTCGGTGGGGGCAGCGAAGCCCAGGTCGGCCAAGGCCTGTCCTGGCGATCTTCGACGTCAGTATGCTCCCGAGACCAGGGCCTGGCACTACAGGGCAGAGAACAGCGGGGAAGGTCAGCGATGCGGGTCGAGTACGACGCAATGGCGAACATGGCGTACATCTACCTTGTCGACAGCATCGCCCCAGGAGAGGCCGTCCGGCAGGTGCCTGCCGAGGACGACACGGCGATACTCGACTACGACTCACAGGGACGACTTCTGGGCATCGAGCTGTTCAGTGCCAGACGCCGGTTGCACCCGGAGTTGCTGGCCGGCGCAGAGAGGATCGACCGTGAGCCGCGTCCGCCGAGCACGTGATTCGTCGAGCGAGCCATGGCGAGTCGAGGCGATCTGACGGATGCCCAGTGGGAGCGGCTTGAGTCGCTCTTGCCGATGAGCAACGGTCGTTGTGGGGGATGGCGGGACCACCGGCAGGTGGTGAACGGGGTGTTGCACCGGAATCGGAGGGGCCTGTTGTGGCGGGATCTGCCTGATTGCTACGAGCCGTGGAAGACGGTCCACGAGCGGCATCGCCGCTGGTCGGCGGAAGGATCGTGGGAGGTGCTACTCCAGCGGGTCCAGACCGCGGCGGATGCGGCAGGTGACACTGGCTGGGACCTCTCGCTCGACTCGACCTCCGTGTGCGCACACCATCACGCTGCTTGTGCCCGGCAGGCTCCGCCGCCCGTTCCTCAAAGGGGCTCCGCTCGGCGCTCAAACCCGCTCGGAGCCGGGCGGAACTGGTCGACCAGCAGGCGGAGGTGGTGCGGGCGTTGGGGCGCTCGGCCGCTCGCGCGGCGGCTTCACCACCGAGCTCCATCCAAGCGCGGACGGGCAGTGCCGCGTACTGTCACTGGCCATCACACCTGGTCAGCGCGCCGACTGCACCCAATTCGAGCAGGTCATGAACAAGATCCATGTGCCCCGTCTGACTCCCGGGCGGCCGCGCACCAAGCCGGACAGCGTCAGCGCGGACAAGGGCTACAGCAACCGCCGGACCCACCACTACCTACGCAGACGCGGGATCCAACACGTGATTGGACGACACATCCAATGAACCCTACGACCATGTTCGCGTTCCGGCCCGACGCCTCGCTGATCGCACGCAACCGACGACGAGCTGGACATCGCCCCTGTGACGGTCCTGAAGATCAGGTCGAGTCGGGTAGCCCCTCAGCCCTCGGGGTCGCGCAGGCCGACGCAGTCAAAGGCCCAAAAGACCTCTGAGTAGACGAAGGTGCCCGTCATCCACGGCTCGTGAGCGGACAACCGGGCGACCTGAAACGCGGCTTCAGGGATCCGCAGCGACGGCGAACGGAAGCCCACCGTACTGGCACCCTCGAAGCCGCGCGCGCCGTAGTAGCGCGGTGAACCTTCCAGGAATACCAGCGGCACACCCTGGTTGTCGGCCGCCTCGAGGGCGTGGGCGATGAGCTCCGTACCGATGCCCTGTCCCTGGAACTCCGGGACCACGCCCAGTGGTGACAGCGACAGGACGTCCACGATGCGGCGCGGAGCGTCCAACCGCGTCGCGCTCAGCAGGACATGCCCGACGACCCGGTCGTCAACGACAGCGACAAAGGACATCGGCGCCAATGCGGCGTCCGCAACGCGAAGTGCCTCCACGAGCCCGGGAACCCGATCGCTGTCACCGAAGGCGCGCGTATGAACCTCGCGCACATCTCGGTGATCGTCAGCGGTCTCTTGCCGGATCACCAGCCCGGCACCACCGGGAGCGATCCGGGAGCCTTCAGGTGCATCGTGTGACGTCATGGTCGCGAGGGTAGATCGCGGGGCGGCTCATGCGCGAGGCAATTGGGCACCGGGTCGTAGGACTGGCTGCAGCCACTCCTTGATGATTCCGACCGGCGCTGTTGCCCCGTTGCTTCGGAGTCCAGCGGAGGCTGGGAGCCTCTGCCCGCCCATTGGGAAACAGCGAGGCAGCGGGGCCGGCCCCCCGACGGCGGGCCCACGCGGCAGGTGTCGGATGTCGCCCTCCAGGCCTGTTCCTCCATCACTGATGCCCAGTCAACTTCCTTGACATAAGCGACCATCAGGGGCTTTTGCCGTCTACGAAAGAGAGGCTGCTCGAACCCTTGATGTGTCGCCCCAGTTCGCGAATGATGCTCCGGGCGTGTCGGCCGACGGCGGTCGCGATCCGCCCGCCGTCACCGTCGAACCCGACCAGCCAGGGGCCTGCTTTGCTGATGAATCGCCACCAACGGAAATCATTCGTTGCCGTCGTCGCCCTCACGCTGGTCATAGGCGCATCCCAGACAGCCTTCGCCGCGCCACCACCGGCCCTGCCCTCCCAGGCTGAAGCGATCGAGCTGACCTTCCAGCCGGCCTATGACTACGACACCGATGGGTGCTACCCGACCCCCGCAATAGGTGCGAGCGGAGGTCTGAACGGCGGACTCAAACCCACCGGCGCCCTCAACGGCAGCTGTCGGGACGCCTCGGACCTCGACAACACCAACGGTTACTCCCGCTGGACCTGCAACAACGGCTGGTGCGCCGTGATCTATGCGCTGTACTTCGAGAAGGACCAGGCCATCCCCGGCATCAGTCTGGGTGGCCACCGCCACGACTGGGAGCACGTGGTGGTGTGGATCCAGGGCAACGAGGCCAAGTACGTCGCGACCTCCGCCCACGGCGACTTCAACATCCATACGCGCGATCAGATCCGCTGGGACGGCACTCACCCCAAGATCGTCTACCACAAGGACGGCATCGGCACGCACTGCTTCCGCGCGGCGAACACCAACGACGAACCGCCCGAGAATCACCGCCGTGCCTGGCAGTTCCCCGCGCTCGTCGGGTGGTCGGGCTACCCCGCGACACTCCGGGAGAAGCTCAACGAGGCCGATTTCGGCAGCGCGCATTTCGGTCTGAAGGACGGCGCCTTCGCATCCCACCTGGCGGAAGCCAAGCCTGCGGGCATCCCCTTCGACCCGTACCTGTAGGCGCCGATCCGGGCGGAGATCTGGGCCCGCCGGACGGGCGACGCCGGGTTCCGTGGAATCTCCGGTAGTCCCGGGTCCGCCTCCTGGGGGCGGGTGTCCTGTTCGTACTCGCGCCCTTCGGCGGTGCCGCAGTCCCACGCCTCGCTCTCAGGGCTGTCGGATCTGCCCGGCACCGCGACGCCGGTGCCGGGCAGGACGGGCTGGTGATCACGTCGCCGACGGGTAGACCGCCCTGGTCACCTCTGGGCAGTTCACCGCCGTGCGCAATCCCGCATTCACCGGCGATGGCCGCGACCGCGATCGGCCGGCGCTGATGGCGCCCAACTCGGTCGCGGTCCTCGCCTGGTCGCTCTCCGTCAGCCGAGGGCCGCGAACAACTCGTTGCATGCCTCCTCGCACGAGCGGCAGGCTTCGGCACAGATGCGGCAGTGCTCGTGCATGTCGGCATGGGAGGCGCACTCATCGCCGCATGCCTTGCAGGCCATGGCGCATGCCCTCAGGATGGCGGCCGTGATGTTGGCGTCGTAGCCGGTGTGGCGGGAGAGCACAGCAGCGGTGGCGGTGCAGATGTCGGCGCAGTCCATGTCCATACGGATGCACTTGGTCAGATCACCCACCATTCCTTCCGACAGGCAGGCGTCCGCACACGCCGTACACGCCTGCGCGCAGGCGATGCATTCCTCGATGCAGCGGGTGAGCTTGGCCTGGTCGATGTCGCCGAGGTCGGCCGGGTAGGTGGCGAGCATGTCCTTCACGGTGGTGGACATCAGGGTGCCTCCCTCTCCGCGGAGCCGGCAGACCGGAGCGACCGCCTGGAAGCCCCACACATCTAGCTAACGCCCCTCGACGCGAACGTGCCCGGTTGGAGGCTCTGCCAGGGCTGGTGAACGAACACGTCGAACAGTGGACAGCGTGGGCCTGGTGCGACCCTGCCCGGGCGGCCCGGCCTCACCTTGTCCCGGAAATCCGGCGTGCTCGAAGGACACGTCACTGGATCAAGATGCTCAAACGGGAGGATGTTCGGCCGAGCCGGATTCCAGCTCCTCCGCAAGCGCGTCCTGATGTCTTGATCGCCAGCCTCGACCGTATGTGCAGGGAACTGGATGGCGTCACCTTCGGCGGCTGTGGAAATGTTCTGGCGACAGCCACCGACGAAGAGACCGAGATGAACCACGACGACGCCCTCCAGCAGCTCAGCCGCATAGCGCATGAGAGGGCGTTCGGCCGGCAGGTCGGATCCGACCGGCTCATCCAGGCGGGGTTGGACGCACTCATGGCCGGGGTTGAGAGCCCTTCGCTCGCCATGCTCGCCGGCCTCCTGCGGAGCGAAGAACCGGAAGCCCCAGCTCTCTTCGACCAGGTCCTGGAGGAGCTCGGACTCCTCTTCCAGCCGCCGGCCGACCCCCGGGCCGCGAAGTGGGCCATGGCCTACTGGATCGCTGGTCAGATCGTGGACGGATCCCTCGATCCCGCTACTGGCGCCCACCTGATCTGGGCCGACGTCGCCTACGACCTCGACTACCCCGAAGACCTGCAACCACTCGTATCGTGCGCGCTCACCCTGGATGACTGGGACGAGAGCTGGGATGTCTCCGTCGAGGCACTGAAGAACGAAGCGATCGACGCGGCAGAACAACTCCTGATCAAGCCGCCGGGAGAGCGCAAGGACTGACTGCCGGTGATGCGCCGTTGAGTAGCTCATCCACTCGGCAGCAGTCGTCACACTCCGTGCGCGCATCAGTGAATTTGAGCCAGAACCCGTTCTGGCGGACAGAGCCACGCGGCGCCTGTGCGGTCCCCGCCCGCAGGAGGCTCACTGACGGTCGTCGATGCGCCCCTCGGGCCACCACCGCCCTGGCGCGCTACCGGGGCGGGGTCGCGAAGGGGAGTGCGCCTCAGTTGGCCAGACGCTGCAGCGTCTGTTGGAGGGAGACCGTGCCGTTGACGGGACGGTTGTGGGGGAGTTTGGCCAGGAGGACGGCCATGCCGCAGGTGTTGGTCACGCCGGAGAAGACCAGTCCGGCGCCGACAGCTGCGGACAGCCAATGCGCGGGTGGCCAGGCGAGACCGGCCAGGAAGCCTGCGACGACCAGGGTGCCGGCGGCGAGGCGGACCTGGCGGTCCATGGGCCAGACGGCGCGTGCCCCGGCGGGACGCTCGACCTCGTGGCCGGCGGCGGCCCAGGCCGCGGTGCCGCCCTCCAGGGTGGTGGCCTCGATTCCGACGGCGGCGAGCCGAGCGCAGCCCTTGGCGGAGCGGGCCCCGGAGGCGCACACGACGAGGAGCGGCGTACGACCTGCGACAGCCTTCAGGGTGTCGGCGGCCTCGGCCAGACGGTGGAGGGGGATGTTGTGGGCACCGGGCAGGTGGCCGGCGGCGTACTCGCCGGGGGAGCGGACGTCGATGACGGTGAACTCACCGAAACGTCCGGTGGCCTGGGAGGGAGTCAGTGCGGCTGTCGTCACGGAGCGAATGCCTTTCTGGGTGATACCTCCACGGTAGGATACCCATAGGGGTATGTGAGGAGGATGGTGTGCAACTCGACATGAGCGCCGAGGAGCTGAAGTCGGCTCTGAACCGGCTGCGGCGGGCGCAGGGCCAGCTCGCGGGAGTGATCAAGATGATCGAGGAGGGCCGGGACTGCGAGGACGTCGTCACGCAGCTGTCCGCGGTCTCCAAGGCGCTGGACAGGGCCGGATTCTCGATCATCGCGACGGGGCTGCAGCAGTGCATGACCAGCGAGGACCCGGAGGTGCGGGACTCCGCGCAGATGCGGGCCCGACTGGAGAAGCTGTTCTTGTCCCTGGCGTAGCGCAGGGGGCGGGCCCCAGGGCTGTGTCACAGCGTCACGCCCGCCGCCATTGCCGCGACCACGGCCAGCAGCAGGGCGCCGAAGACCCGCTGCAAGGCGGCGGGTGCGATCTTCGCAGCCAGCCGCCTGCCGTCCCAGGCTCCCAGGACCGCCGCCGCGATGAACGGCATGATCAGCGCCCAGTCGAGGCTGACCCCCGTGGTCGCGCGCGCAGCGAGGGCGACCAGTGCGTTGACGATGATGACCAGCAGGCTGGTGCCCACGGCCGCACTCATGGGTACGGCGAGCACGGCCACCAGGGCAGGCACGGCCAGGAAGCCGCCGCCGACGCCGAGGAAGCCGGTCACCGCGCCGAGCCCGGCCCCCGCTCCCGCCGCGCGTGCGACGGACACCGTCGCGTTCTCGGGCGGCGTTCGGTGGCGCAGCATCCGCAGGCCCGCCGGCACGGCCAGGGCCGCGAAAGCGAGCGTCAGTATGGTGGCGGGAATGTGCGCGGACAGAACACCGGCCGCCGCGGCGGGCAGCAGTCCGGCCGCCGCGAACAGCAGCCCGGCCCGCCAGCGCACCTTCCCGGCGCGGGCATGGGCTGCCAGGGCGGTGGCCGAGGTGGCGATCACGATGACCAGGCCGGCGGTGGTCGCCTCGACCGGGCTGAAACCGAGCAGGTAGATCAAGGCAGGGACGGTCAGGATGCTGCCGCCCGCCCCCAGCGAGCCCAGCGCCAGGCCGACCAGCGCCCCGGCGAGCAGGGCGAGGACGAGCGCGATCATATGACGGTGCCCGCCTGGCCGTGCGCGTCCTGGACGGGCAGGCCCTCTTCGGCCCAGGCGATCATGCCGCCGGTGACGTCCACCGCCTCCACGCCGCGCTCGGCGAGCAGTCGCGCGGCCTGCCGGGAACGCTTGCCCGAACGGCAGATCAGCACCAGGCTGTGCCCGTCCCGGCTGCCGGGCGTATCCGCTCCGGCGGCTGCCAGCCGCGACAGCGGCACATGCAGCGCACCGGGCGCGTGACCGGCCTGGTATTCGTCCGCCTCCCGGACGTCGAGCAGCGCGGCTGTACGGTCCCGGACCAGGCGATATGCCTCGGACGGAGTGATGCGGCCGGGGCCGCGTCGGGAGAAAAGCATGCTGTTCCTTGCGTGGTCCTCGTCTGCGGGACCGCCGACGGCCCGGCAGACGACGCTGTGGGGGTTAGTTCCCGGCGGGAGTGACAAGCACGAGGCCGACGTCTGCGGCGGCTGCGTAGCCGTCGTCGATGGCCACCACGTCACGGCCCGCCGCGTCCAGCACGGATGCGGCGATCGCCGCGCGCATCCCGCCCGCGCAGTGCACCCACACCGTGCCCGCGGGCACCTCGCCCAGGCGCTGATGGACCTGGTGGACGGGTATGTGCACGCTGCCCTCGATCCAGCCGCCGGCCCGCTCGCCGGCGCGGCGTACGTCGAGGACGACCACGTCCTCGCCCCGCCCGCGCGCGGCGGCCAGGTCGGCGAACGTCGCGCGCGGGAACGACGCCGGTTCTTCCTGCCCGGCGACCCAGTCGGCCGGTGAGCCGACGGAGGCTGCGGCGGGGCGGTCGATGCCCACCCGGGCCAGCTCGCGCTGAGCGCGGGCGACGTCCTCGGCACTTCCCGCCAGCAGCGTCACAGGCTTGCCCCACGGGATCATCCACGCCAGATGGGTCGCCAACTGCCCCTCGACCTCGAAGTTGAACGAACCGGCCACGTGCCCCTCGGCGAACGCCACCCGATTGCGCAGGTCGACCACCCACTCGCCCGCCGCCAGACGACCCGCGATCTCGTCGGCGTCGGCGCGCCGTGGTGCGGTCAGGTCCACGGGAGCCGGGCCCGCGGAGTTGGCCGGGCCCATGTGCGCGTAGTAGGCCGGCACATCATCCAGCCCGGCCAACAGCTCCTTCACGAACGTCTCCACATCCTGAACCAGCGCAGGGTTGGACGCCTTCTCCGCACCGATGGTGCTGCGGGTCCCGCCGGCCTGGGCGGAGGAGCAGAAGCTGCCGAATCCATGGGTGGGCATCACCGCCACCTCGTCGGCCAGCTCCGCCGCGAGGCGGAGAGCGGAGGCATGCTGGGCCCGCGCCAACTGTTCGGTCAGGCGCGGCTCCACCAGATCCGGCCGCCCCACGCTGCCGATCAGCAGAGACCCGCCCGTGAACGCGGCCACTGCCCGCCCGTCCTCCTCCAACACGTAGGAGGTGTGGTGCGGAGTGTGCCCCGGGGTGGCGACGGCCCGCAGCACCAGGCCCTCGTCGACCTCCTCCACGTCCCCGTCCGCCACGGGCACCCGCGCGTACGTCACCGACGCCCCCGCAGGCACCAGGTATCGAGCCCCGGTCAGCCGAGAGAGCTCCAGGCCTCCGGTGACGTAGTCGTTGTGCACATGCGTCTCGGCGACCGCCGCGATCCGTACCCCGCGCAGCGCCGCCGCAGCGATCACCCGGTCGATGTCCCGGGGCGGGTCCACCACGACCGCCGCACGGGCGCCCCCGGCCAGGTGGCTGCGGTTGCCCAGACCTTCGGTCTCCAGAACGTCGGCAAAGAACACGGCACTCTCCCTCATCGCACAGTTACCCCCCGGGGTATCTGCGTCAACCGTAGCAGAGATACCCGGGGGGGTATTTTCGAAGGTGCGCGACAACCGCCGCGGGAGCGGTTCACCCACGGCGGAGAGGAGACTGCGGGAGGCGGATGGGTCGGCTCCCACGGGCGGGCCCCGCGCTGTCCTGCCCGCACTGTCGGGCGGCCAACGATGCGAACGGGGCGGCGCACACCGACGGGGTGTCGAACGCTTCGGCTGCGAGGGCCCCTGGACGATCGACCTTCGGACATCGACCGCACTGGATGGCAGGGGCCTGCGTCGTCGAAGGAGGTCTCTGAAGCCTCTGCGCCTGCACGGCGTTCGCGCTTCAGGGGTCACATCACGACTTTGCGGAGTGACACGCTTCAGCGGACTTCGAGACACCGAACAGCGGGGCGAGCTGCCGCAGTGCCAAGTCGGTGCGCCAGCACGCTGTGACCAGTAGCACCCGGTCCTCAAGTCGCAGGCTCCACGGCCGACCGCTGCGGACCGCGCCAGCTCCTTCGTGCCGCAGTTGCGCTACCACCGTGCCGAAACAGAGAGGGCTCAACCCGGTGAACGGAGCTATCCAGAACGGCTGCGACGCCGTAGTCGCAGCAGACATCGCGGGATCATTGCTTCCCTCCCCAGGGGTCCCGCTCACGGCAGTTTTCGACGCCCCACCGAACCTGAGCGGCACTCTCCACCGGCCTCTTGGAGACCTGGGTCAGTCGAAGAGGGCAATGACTCCATTGACCCAGATCGCGATGAACGCGAGGGCCCCCACCAGGCAGCCGCCGCCCGCCAGCACACCGCCGACGGTCCACGGCTCGGAGGGCACCTCCTCGTACTTCTCCTCCAGACCGTCCCGGTAGGAGGCGGGGTCGTCCCAGTCGACAGGGTGCTCCAGCTCCTCGGCACAGGCGGCCCGCACTGCGACCAGTTGCTTCTCCGCGAAGGCGGTGGAAGCCATCGCCTCGGGGCCGCGCCAGGTGAGGGCCTTCATCCGCCACGCGGGAGATCCGTACCGCGCCTCGAAGGCGGCGGTCTCGTCGGCGTTGCGGTCCTCCTCGAGGTACATCCAGCGTCCAGCCTCGGCGACGTCGCCGTAGAGCCGGTACACCTCGGCCAGACGACGACGGAGCGTCAGGTCGTACGGGAAGGATGAGACGAGACCGCGCAAACGCTGGCGCGCGACGGGAACCCGGCCGGCGGCCAGGTCTGCATCGACTCGGGCAAGGGTCTCTCTCAGGGGCATGAATGCATGATCGAGTATCGCACCGGTCCCCGTCGACCTGATTGTTTGCCCAGCACCTGCTCACTCCCAACGGGAACGCAGACGGGACACCCTCACTTGCGGGACAGTCCTTGGTGCGAGGTCCGCACTCGCTGCATGTGTCTTCCATCTTCGAATTTCACAAACGCTGCTGACGGCGACGCTCGTTTCACGCATTCCTGACGCCTGCTGATCTCTGCGATTCGGAATCCAAGAGCCGCAGGTGCAGGGATTTCGCCGACGCGCGTACGCATCTGGTGGCGTGCACCGAAATGCGAAAAATGGGTGTCAGACCTGATAGCCGGTGACTGATGTTGCGGGTGATGGTGGGGTCAAGGAACACCCCTACGGCTCCATCCGGCTGCTGCTATGAGGAGTGTCGCGTCGGGCTGGTGCTTTGTGTTCATGGCCACGGCACGAACGGAGTCCGCGCCGATGACTACCCCACCAGCTCCAATGCGATGCAATTCCCTCTCTGTCCCGCCGGATGAGCCGAGCGGGGTGCTTCCTCCGTGAGCATCACGACATGGCTGACGGTGGCGGTGTTCGCCACCGTTTATGTCCTGATCGCGACCGAGCGAGTGCATCGGGTCACCGCGGCGCTCGGGGGCGCGGTGGTGATGCTGTTGATTGGAGCGACGAGCGCCGAGCACGCCTTCTTTTCCGACGAAACGGGCGTCGACTGGAATGTCATTTTCCTGCTGCTGGGGATGATGCTGATCGTCTCGGTTCTCAAGCGGACGGGGCTGTTTGAGTTCGTGGCGATCTGGGCTGCCAAGCGGGCTCGAGGCCGTCCCTACCGGCTGATGGTGCTGCTGATTCTCGCTACGGCGTTCCTCTCCGCCTGGTTCGACAACGTCACGACCGTGCTTCTGATCGCTCCGGTCACCATCGCGGTATGCCGCGACCTGGGGTTGCCAGTGGTGCCCTATCTGATCGCCGAGGTGATGGCCTGCAACATCGGCGGCGCGGCCACCCTGATCGGCGACCCGCCCAACATCATGATCGGTTCCCGGGCAGGCCTGTCGTTCAACGACTTCCTGCTCCACATGGCTCCGATTTCCATGCTGTTGATCGCGGTACTTGTCGCCCTGTGCCGGTGGATGTTCCGCTCCGCCTTCTCCTACGACCCCAAGCGTGCGGCCACGATCATGGCGATGCGCGAGCGGGACGCCATCACGGACGGCAGGACGCTGGCGGTCAGCGGTGTCGTGGTCGCGATCGTGATGACTGGCTTCGTCCTTCACACGGCCCTTCACCTGGAGCCCTCGGTCGTGGCGATCGCCGGCGGCCTGGCACTCCTTGCCGTCTCGCGGTTGAACACCAGGGAGGTGGTGGCCGACGTCGAGTGGGAGACGCTGGCGTTCTTCACCGGCCTGTTCGTCATGGTCGGTGCGATGCTGCAGACCGGGATCATCACCGACATCGGCGAGGCCGCCGCCCGAGCCACCGAGGGGCAGTTGTTCGGCGCGTCGATGGCCCTTCTGTTCGGATCCGTCATCCCCTCCGCCGTCATAGACAACATCCCGTTCGTCGCCTCGGTCAGCCCGATCGTCTCCGAGATCGTCGCCTCCTCCGGCGGAACGGAGAAGGCGAGCGTGCTCTGGTGGTCGTTCGCCCTGGGAGCGGACCTCGGCGGCAACGCGACGATCATCGCGTCCTCCGCCAACGTCGTCGTCGTGGGAATCGCCGACCGCAGCGGACACCACATCTCCTTCTGGCAGTTCAGCCGCTACGGCCTGGTCGTCACCGCCGTCACGATCACCGTCGCGAGCCTGTATGTCTGGCTCCGCTACTTCGCGCTCGCCTGACCACCGAAGGGAGTTGACAGCAATGGGCGAACCCGACGACGAGCGGATCGCCGATCTCGAGGCCCGACTGTGGCATGACGATCCCCGCTTCGCCCGTGGCCTGCACAAGGGCTGCCCCCGGCGGCCCCGCGAGTACCGCCGCGGCCGGGCATGGCTGGCCCTGGCCCTCGCGCTGGCCGCCCTTGTCGCCGGAGCGCTTGTGCCGAACGGACTGCTGCTGGCGAGCGGCCTGGTCATGACCGCAATTGCCGTGAACCTCCTCGACACCCGACGTCGCCGCCTCCACCGACGGAGGCGCTAGGACGTGTTCTGAGTCCGGATCACGGGGGTGCTCGGCAGTCGCCGGCATGCCCAGCCTCTTGTCAGACACCGCTGTTACGTTGACGTGAGGATCTTGCTTCGACCTCTGGAGAGGGCGTATGTACGACGAACGGCTCGCCGAGTTCTCCCGCGAGCGGCTGGACGGCCGTCCGATACCCGACGATCTGCGAGTTCTGCTGGAGGCGCAGTGGGAAGGCCGTACCGAATTCACCCGCCTTCTCGACCTCGTCTTCTTCGAGGCGGGAGAGGTCCACCCGCTCCTGGACATCAGCTATCTGAGCGAAAAGGAACTCGCGGACCCGGAGATGCAGGCCGTCAACGCCGCAGCCGCCGAGATGGCCAAGTACGTCAAGCTCGTGGCGAAGGGCGGGAAGGGGTGGATCGGCTACTGGCTGCACCCCGACGAACCCGCGGACCGT
This sequence comes from Streptomyces sp. NPDC056222, assembly GCF_042264065.1. Taxonomy (NCBI): domain Bacteria; kingdom Bacillati; phylum Actinomycetota; class Actinomycetes; order Kitasatosporales; family Streptomycetaceae; genus Streptomyces; species Streptomyces sp. NPDC056222. Next base: position 244,277 of record NZ_JBHJTL010000001.1, read on the forward strand.
GCATGGCATCTCACAGAGCTGGACACCGAGTTCACCTTCTGGAGCCTGGTCGGCCTCACCCTGACACAGGCGGCCGCTGCCGAGCGGGCGAGCTACCAGGATGAGCCCGAAGAGCGAATCGCGTTCACGCAACTGGCCGCCGAACTCGCCGAGCTTGGCCTACCGCTAGGCACCCAGGACTACGACACCCTTGATGACACCGAGTACACGGTGGATCCGGAGGAACTCATGGAGGAGCTGATCGAAGCCGAACGCGAGAAGCGCGGTCTTCGCTGAGCGGGGAGACATCAGCGCCCCTGGTGCCGCGCGGGAGGCTTGCTCTCATGGTCGTCGCCGGTCATGAGATATCTCGTTTGTCGGTCGAGCGGGAAATCCGAAGAAATGGCCTGCTACAGCCCATCAACTAACTGGCCTGTTCAGAGTCGTAATCACGTGGCGGGTCCGTCGGCCGACGCGGAAAACCCGCCTGCTGGCTTGGCAAGCACGGCAGGGCCGTACAGGGGCGTCGTTGTCGTTCCCTGCCGGCGGCCCACTCGGCCGCCGGCACGTGCCCCGCGATGAGCGAAGTATGGGTGCCGACACGGATTTCAACGACCATTTCGACCAAGCGAGAATGAAACAGGCACGTAGGCTCAGTCGTAGGTCCGAGCGCAGGGGTGGCTGGCTGGAATGGCGTTGAGTCATGTAGTTGTCCCTCCGCCCCGGTCCTCTCGGTGAGGTGCTCGGCCGCTACCTCGCGGCGGAGTCGACCTCCGCGACCGCCTCGAACTGACCCAGTACGCCATCCGTGTCGGGCTCATCGAACCCCGACCGCTGACCCCTGAAGGAACCGTCCGCCCGTGCTGCTGACCCTCGCCCTGTACGTGCTTCTCTTCGCATGTGCCTTGACCGTCACCTTCAAGGCTGCCCGGATCCGCGCCCTGCCCGCGTGGCGCCGCTACCTGCCCGTTGCCCTTTTGCTCGCCGCGACCGCGACCAGCCTCCTGCGCGGCGTCGGCGTCAGCGAACCGGCCGAATTCGTCGCCTTCCCGCTCAATCTTGCAGCCATCGCCCTGGCCTGCCGCGAGATCCGGGCCGCTGGCGCCGGCACAGCAACCACGCCGTCGCCGTCATAGGGGCCGCGCCGGGCCTTTCACGCAGCAGAATCGACCACGGACGACGCACGAGGTAGATGAAGCGAAAGCAAGGGCTGCTGCCCGCCTGCCGCCGCGCGCTGGCGCCAAGGTCCGTGGAAGGGAACACCGTGGCACGCATCTTCATCACCGGCTCCGCCGACGGACTCGGCCGAGCCGCCGCGCAAACGCTGATGGCCGCCGGCCATGACGTCGTCCTCCACGCACGCAGTGCCCAACGCCTCACCGCTGTCCGCGATCTCGTCGACCGAGGCGTCCCGGCAGTCGTCGGAGACCTGGCCGACCAGGACGAAACGTCGAGCGTCGCCGAGCAGGTGAACCGGCTCGGTCCGATGGATGCCGTGATCCACAACGCCGGTGTCTACACCGGCCCACACATCATGCCCGTCAACGTCACCGCGCCCTATCTGCTCACGGCACTCATTCAGCGCCCGCAGCGGCTGGTGTACCTGAGCAGCGGCATGCACAGGGGCGGGAGGGCGGAGCTGGCCCACATCGACTGGAGCGGACGGCGCGCAACCGGCTCCTACTCGGACAGCAAGCTCTTCGTGACGACCCTCGCCGCCGCTGTTGCCCGGATCTGGCCGAACGTGATCAGCAACGCCGTCGATCCCGGCTGGGTGCCCACGAGGATGGGAGGTCCCGGCGCGCCCGACGACCTGCGGCTGGGGCATCTCACCCAGGAGTGGCTCGCCACCACCGACGACTCGCGAGCGCGCTCCAGCGGCGGGTACTGGTATCACCAGCGGCTGCAGGATCCCCACGGTGCCGTGCACGACGTCGACTTCCAGACCGAACTACTGGCCGCGCTCGCGGAATGCACGGGCACAGCCATGGTCTGACGCATGACGGGACCGGTACCCGTGAGCCCGTCGCTCGGATGCCGAAGTGCTGCGGGCACCCCGAAGGGCGGCCCGCAGCACTCGTCATCCGCGTGTCATCGCGTCACGGTGCCGACTGCCGGCCAGTGTGGCCACGTCGGAGCGAACGAGCACCAGTATTCGGGGCAGCCGACCCGGTAGGCCCGGGTCACCGTCTCCGTCACCGATGCGCCCGAGCGGTCCTCGGCGGTGACCTTGAGGGAGACCCAGCCGGTCTTCATCGCCGGTACGGTCACCCGCCGTTCGTCGTCCCGCCCGCCGACGCGCGCCGCCTGCCATGTGGCGCCGTCGTCCGTGGAGTACTGGACCGACACCCGGTCCACGTCCGCGCCGCCGCGTACACCCGCCTGGCGGCCGATCTCCAGCCCGAACGTGAACTCCCGGCCCTCCGGAGCCGAGTTGTCGCCGTCGAGCCCCGCCATGTCGTAGCGCGTGTCGAGGAGCGGCAGCGGGCTCTCGCCGGCGGTGTGCTCCGAGCGGAACCGCCAGACATCCGTGACATGTGTACCAAGGGACCAGTCGGGATGGTCGCGGTGTGCCGTCGACGTCAGCTCGTACCACTGCCCCTTGCGCGGTACGTCGAAGGCGCCCTGCCCCGGCTCGTCGTTGCGTGCCACGACCCGGCCCGAGTCCTCGCGCAGCGTCGTCTCACCCGACTCCAGGTCCCTCGCCGGATCCGACCGGTGACCCGCCGCGTCCGAGAACATCGGCAGCGCGAGACGCACCTTGTCCCCGTCGCGCGTGGCCTGCGCCCGGCCGTCGGGACCCGCCACCGACAGCGACGGGTTGAACGGGCCGGTCAACCAGTTGTCCTTGACCGTACCTCCCTCGCGGAAGACGGTCGGATTCGAGTACTGGACCCCGAGCGGGCCGTCGGCGTCGATCGCGTACTCGAACGTGGCCGTCGTCCACGGCACGTCCGGCGTGTAGTACGCCGTCATTCGGTGCGGAGCACGGAACAGGGTCGACTGCTGGGCCAGCCGCAGGCCTTGGTGGGTCACCCAGCCGTAGATCCCCTTCGGGTCGTTCGGGTATCCGGTGGTGCGGAAGCTGTGTTCCACGCCCGCCAGGTCCCGGCGGCGGTCCTGCCAGTGCGCACCAGCAGGAACCCCGTCGTCGTGCTTGTGGAAGGTGAAGTAGGTGCGGTCGCCGTTGCGTTCGCCCTTGATCCGCAGCGTCACCTCCCCCTGGGCGAGGCGCTCGCGCAGCAGGGCCATGCCGAGCGTGTCGACGCCGAGCGGCGGGTCCGCCACGTCGAACGACGCGTACCCGGACATCAGGATCGCTGCCGGCTTCTCCGCCTTGATCGCCGCGTAGCGCCGGTCCCGCTCCTCCCACGGCACGGACCAGCCCGTTTCGAAGAGCACGATCCGATCCTTCAGCTCCATGCCGGTCAGGTCCTCGCCACTGCCCGCGTCGACGACCTGCTTCTCCAGATCCCAGTCCATCCGACCCCAGGACACGAGCCGCACCGGCACGTCCACCGGGGCCGCGGCGCCGCCGACCATCGTCGCGAGGACGTACGGCTGCTCCCAGGACGCGGCCGAGAAGTACGTCAGCCCGGGTATCGGGGCGCTGCCCACGGCGTACGACTTGTACGCACCGCCGAAGATCGGCGCGGCAAGCCCCGTCGTCGGCCGGCCCGCCCCCGTCGACGAGACGATTCCCGTCGCCGAGCCCTGCTCGTTGATCCGCATCTCCGGGTCGTCGATGCCCTGTGTGACCGGCTTCGCCGCGGACACATCGACCTTCAGTGTGCGGTCGCCGGTCAGGGAGACACGCTGAGCGACGGCGACTGAGGTCTCGGGAGCGCTTGCCTCGCCGTGCGCGACGTACTCCCACACCCCGCCGAAGACCCGGTAGTCGCCGACCGGCACCCGGATCTCCTCGGGCTCCGTCGTGAGGCCGACGAGCTGCGACTCACCCGTCTTCTCGTTCTGCACCACGAGGTTCGTGTACGCCGCCTCGACGCCGGCCCGCTTCGCGGGGGGCTGGAGGGTGAGCGTGGCGCTCGGTCCCTCGACGTCCACACCGACGGGCGTGCGCGCCGTGCTGCCGTCGCTGCCCCGCGCGGTGATCCAGGAGCTGTGGGCGCCGGGGGAGACCCGGCTCATGTCGATCCGTACGGTCGTGGAGGCCGTACCGCCGGCCGGGACCGTGAGCTGCCGCGCCGTGAGCGCGACCGGAGCCTTCCCGCTCAGGGAGAGAGTGAGCCGGACGTCCTTGCCGCCGCTGTTGCGGTACGTGACCGTGCGCGTCGGAGCGCCTGTGTACGGCCAGGCCAGTTCGGCGGAGACCGCCGCGGGGGTGGCGGTGACCCGGGACGCGAGCGCGCCGGGCACGTCCACGCTGCCCGAGCCCTGCTCGTACACGCCCGCGCCGTCGACGGGGTCGGCGGTGGCGACCAGCGCCGCCTTGAGCTGCCGGGAGCTCCAGTCGGGGTGCCGCTGCTTGAGGATGGCGGCCGCGCCGGAGACATGAGGCGTCGCCATCGACGTGCCGCTGATCGTCGCGTAGAACTCGCTGCCCGCGGCGTCGTCGAGAGTCCCCGCCGCGCGGGCGGCGGTGATGGCGCTGCCCGCCGCGGTGATCTCCGGCTTGACGCCGCCGTCGGCGACCGCGGGACCGCGGGAGGAGAACGAGGACATGGCGCCCTCCTTCGTCACCGACCCGACCGTCAGTGCGCTGGGCGCCGCTGCCGGCGAGCCGATCGTGCGCGGTGCGCCGTCGTTGCCTGCGGCGACGACGAACAGCGGCCCGCCGTCGGCCGACAGGGTCTCGACCGCCTGCGACAGCGGATCGCTGCCGTCGCTCGGCAGACTGGAGCCCAGACTCATGGAGACGATGTCGGCGTCCTGGACGGCCGCCCACTCCATCCCCTCGAGGATCCAGCTGATGTAACCGGATCCGCCACCGTCGAGGACCTTGCCGACGAGCAGGTCCGCCCCGGGCGCCACGCCCTTGTACCGGCCCTGCGAGGCGGCTCCGCTGCCTGCGACGGTCGACGCGACGTGCGTTCCGTGGCCGTTGCGGTCGGCGATGCTCTCGTCCCAGGTGAAGTTCTGCTCGGCGGTGACCTTGTTCTTCAGGTCCGGATGGGCAGGGTCGTAACCGGTGTCGAGCACCGCGACCTTCACGCCCTTGCCGTCGAGGCCCTTGCGCCATGCCTCGGGGGCGCCGGTCATGGCGACGGACCGGTCCAGGCTCGCCTTCACCTTGGCGTCGAGCCACAGCTTCCCGGAGGCGGTGGTGCGTGACGTGCCGCCGCCCGTACCCGCGAGGAAGCCATGCCAGGCCGTCGCCGCCTCCGACTTGCGCACGGTACGGGCTGTCAGCCCGAGCGCTGGGTACGACTCCCGCTGGGCCGAGCCACGCAGCGCGGGCCCGCCTTGTGCCGTCGCGATGAGGGGAATGTCCGAGCGGGCGGCATCGTCGTACCCCTGCGCGACGAGCACAGTGATGTCGAAGAGCTGCCGGTCCACACGCCCGTCCGCGAGGGCCTGCGTGGCGTCCACCGGGATGACGTACTCATGGTCGTCGACCCTCACCCGTGTGAACGCGATGTGCTCCCGGCCCTTGCCCGGACTCACCCCGCTGACCTGAATCCCGCTCCCGGCGAAACTGACCCGGTCCCCGCTCACCAGCGTGACGGTCCGCTGTCCGGGTACGGGACCACTGGGCACCCCTGCGCGTGCGGGCCCCGGTCGGTCGGTCTCCGGCCCGGCGGCCGCGGGCAGTCCGGTGGCGAGCAGCGTCACCGCGACGGCCGCGACGACGGCCGCGGTCCTTGATCTCGATCTCATCCGCTGTACCAACTCCCTGAAGGTGTCGCGAAGTTCACAGGGAGCACATTGGAGCCAGGAGTCGCCGCTGTGACAGTGGAGCGGAAGGGCGGAAGGCCGCCATGGCGCAACACCGCCACGCCCGGGCGCCCTTGCACTCCGCGTCTGCATCATTCGGACGCGCGGCTCCGTCGGCAGGCGAGGCGCGCTGGGCGCCCGTCTCGGCGCGGCCGCTCCTTGCGGGAGTGCGGGGCGGACGACGAGGATGATCCACATGCGCCGCGTCGAGTCCTTCGCGTACGCGCCTCTGCACCGCTGGGGCGTACGTGCGGGCGGGACCGGCCTGCGCCCCCGCAGCGGACCGCGACACCTGCGAGCAGGCACCCGCCCGTCCCGAACATCTCGCCGAGGACCAGCTGGACTCCCGGCCCGTCCAGCCATGGAGGAACGCGACCGTGACCACCGAGAATCTTGCTCCGCAGGCACTGATCGACAACGTCTCCGCCTTCGCGGCCCACGCCAGGACGGCCACCCTGCTCCGACCCACGGCCGGTGATCCCGGCCCGCGAGACAACTCCGTCGGAGGTCCGCTGCTGTGGCCCACAGACGAGCCGTGGCCGGTATGCCAGGCGCCGCACGTGGTCCGCAAGCACGAGAAACTGTCGGATCGGGACCGTGAGCTCTGGGAGGAAGTCGACCGCGAGATGAAGGCGCGGCGTCAGGCGCGCGGCGGCGGCCCGTACGTGCTGACCGAGGAGGAGGTCGAGACCCAGAGCCGGATCATGGATGGCGCCGGCGTGCTCGACAGGATCACATGGGAGCGCATCCGGACGGTGCACGAGCCCCCTGCCGCACCCGTCCCCATGGTCCCCGTCCTCCAGCTCCATGCGCGGGACGTCCCCGACCTGCCCATGCCGGACGGAACGGACCGGCTCCAGATGCTGTGGTGCCCTGTGGACCACGCCGAGCTGCCCGGCCTGCCGCACTATTGGGGGCCGAACATCGCGCTGCGGCACCGCGTGGCGGAGACTGTCGGCGCGATACTGGACCCGCCCCGGCCGGATCAGGCCCGGGATGCCTATCTGCCGCAGCCGTGCGTCCTCGACCCGGTCCGCGTCGTCGACCTGCCCGACCAGGACGAGCTCCCGGAGGACCTCGTCGACACTGCGGACGCGTGGGCCGAGGATCGGGGCGTCGAGTACGCCCGCCTCCTCGCCTGTCTGCCCGGCTGGAAGGTCGGCGGCTGGCCGAGCTGGCACCTCACCGACCTCGTTCCCATCGACTGCCATTGCGGGGTCCGGATGCGCCTCATGCTGACCCTCGACAGCGGCCAGGACCCGGATCTCAACGTGGGCCGCTTCGGTGAACTCCGCGTCTTCGCATGCCCCGCGGACCTCTCGCACCCGTTCCGTCTGAATATCCAGTAGCTCCCGCGGGAGGCGCGGGTCGGACCGGGCCAGGTGGGCGCGACGGGACTCAGGTCCGTACGAGGGTGCGTCGAGGCGTCAGTCGGGCGGTCGGCGTGTTGACAAAGGTCTCGAAAGTCTCGGCGGAGTATGTCAGGCCCATCTGGGCAGGCATCGGCTCGATGGTGATCGGGCGCCACCTGTTGACATCACCAACGGCTGGGAAGGGGCACCACCGGCGGGTGAACACGTGGTCGTGGTGTCGCACCGACCCAAGCCCGACGGGTGGCACCCCGAGGCGTCGTACCACTTCGTCGGCGACGTGGCACGGGCGATCACAAAGGCCAAGGAACTCGCAGGGGAGCGCACGGTCGCCGTGGCGGCAGGCGACGTCGGTGGTCAGGCGTTCGCCCTCGGCCTGGTGGACGAAGTGGCGATGGACGTCGTGCCTGTGGTCTTCGGCTCCGGCAAGCGGTACTTCGGGCCGGTCGAGTCCCAGCACCTTCTCGAAGATCCGCACACGGTGATCCAGGGCGACAGAGTGCTCCACCTGCGCTATCGAATCCGCCGCTGACGAGCTCCCTGGGGAGGCGCCGAATCCGACCTGATGTTCCGCAAGCGACTCGAACCGGTGAAATCGTAGCCCTGGCCCAACTCCTCCAGGCCGCGCCCCGCGGCAGCACCCGGACTCGCACCACAGTGTGCCGACCGGGCCGAACGCCTCACCGGCCGTCCCGTTCCGGTCCACGGTCCGCGGCCTCGTGAGCCAGGCAATCAGAATGTTTCGCGATCCCGTCGCTGAGCCACATGCAACGATGTCGCCCGTGACTGGATTGTCCTCCTCGCCTGTTGTCGATGGCACGCCCCGCAACCACGGCCTGGGCCCCCGTGCCGCAGCCGTGCTCGTGTTCGGGACGTCGGCCGCGGTCCTGGTGGTGGAGATCGTCGCTCTGCGGCTGCTCGCCCCCTACCTCGGCCTCACCCTCGAGACCAGCACCCTGGTGATCGGTATCGCCCTCACGGCGATCGCCGTCGGCTCCTGGCTGGGTGGGCGGGCCGCCGACCAGGTCAATCCACGCCGGCTCATCGGCCCCTCGCTCGGGCTGTCGGGAGCGGTCGTCGCACTCACCCCTGCCGTGCTGCGTACTACTGCGCAGTGGGCACCGGAGCTGCTCCTGTTGATCGCGTCGCTGACCATCCTGGTGCCTGGCGCACTGCTCGCTGCGGTGACGCCGATCGTGACCAAGCTGCGCCTCACCAGCCTCGCCGAGACCGGCACGGTTGTCGGCCGACTGTCCGGCGTCGGCACCTTCGGCGCCATCGTCGGTACGGTCCTCACCGGCTTCGTCCTCGTTTCGCGGTTGCCGGTCAGCGGCATCCTGATCGGCCTCGGAACACTGCTGGTGGTCGGCTCGGCGCTGGTCGAGTGGCGCACGCGCGGATGGAGCCGCACGCCTGCCCTGACGCTCATGGTCGCCGTCGGCGGCCTCGCCACCATGGTCGCGCCCGGTGGCTGCGACACGGAGACCAGGTATCACTGCGCAACGGTCGTCGCGGACCCTGATCGGGACAGCGGCCGCACCCTCGTTCTGGACGGCGTTCGGCACTCCTACGTCGACATCGACGACCCGACCTTTCTGGAGTTCAAGTATGTGCGCGCCGTAGCGTCGGTGGTCGATTCCGCCTTTCCCGAAGGCGAGCCACTCGCCGCCCACCATGTGGGCGGCGGTGGCCTCACCTTCCCTCGATATCTCGCAGCCGCACGGCCCGGGACGCGCAGCCTCGTGTCCGAGATCGACAGCGGCGTCCTGCGCATCGACCACGACCAGCTGGGTCTGACATCACAAGGCGGTATCCACGTACGAGCCGAGGACGGCAGGCTCGGCCTGCGCCGCCTGGACACTGCCAGTCGAGACCTCGTCGTCGGCGACGCCTTCGGGGGCGTCAGCGTGCCGTGGCACCTCACCACCGTGGAAGCGATGGCCGACGTGAGGCGGGTGCTCGACGAAGACGGCCTGTACGTCGCCAACCTCATCGATCACGGGCGTCTGGCCTTCGCGCGTGCCGAAGTAGCCACCCTCAGCGCGACCTTCAAGCACGTCTCCCTCCTCGGCGAACCCGGCGACATCGGCCTCGATCCGACCGCCACCTCGGAGGGCGGCAATCTGGTGGTACTCGCCTCCGACCGGCCGGTTGATCTGCGCGCGACCCAGAAGGCACTGGACGCCCGGAAAACCGGCTGGAAGATCGCCACCGGCGCGGACCTCACCTCCTGGATCGGCGACGCGCAACTGCTCACCGACGACTACGCACCCGTCGACCAGCTCCTGCAGCCCTACAGCACAGGGTGAGTCGGTGACAGGACACCCATCCAGACCGCGTCGAGACACCTGAAAACACGCTGCTTCAGAGCCTGTTGGCCATGTCCTGCGGCGTGACTTCCCTGTTCGGCAGGGACCGGGCGACACCCGGTCTCGCGCAGGGCGAAGTCCATCACTCTCGTCCAGCGTCTTCCCCGGCTTCGGCGTCGGCGCGGTCCAGGTCGAGGTAGCCCTCCAGGTTCGCGGCTGCGCCGCCTCCGCGGCGCTCTGTCACCGGCCCGCTCCGTCACCGGCCGGCCGCTGCGTCCATCGCCGCAGTACCGCTCGCGGAGCGCCCGTGCAGACCCATCGGCCAGGTCCATGGCCCGGAAGGGTCGGCAGGGGAGCGGGTCCGGTTCGGGGTGAGCGGAGGCCCGCGATCCGGGACGCGGCAAGGCGTACGGAGGGAAGAACGCAGAGTCCGGCCGGCCGACCGTAGTGGGGCACCGGCCGGCAGCTCCACCTGTGTGGCGTCCCCGGGATGGTCGGCGCTGTCCGCCCGCGGACAAAGCGACCTCGTCAATGTTCCATCCGGAAGTCGCTTTGGACAATGTGGCGGGATCTACGCGCGTCCCAATCGGCGTCGGCATATGAGAAAGCACCAGACCTCGCCGGCGCAGTTGGAGAAATGGCCACAACCTTTCGGCAGGGGGCGCCATATGCCCCGAGCCAGGAGAGAATTCCGGACGCACTGTCCAAAAGAATCAAAAGGAAAGATCCGTGCGACCAAGACTCTTCGGCGCGACCGCCTCCGTGGCCGCACTCGGACTACTGGGCTCCCTCGTCACCTCCTGCGGCTCGTCCGGGAGTGACGGCGAGACGACACTGCGCTTGGTGGCCGCCGAGTACGGCACCAGCCCAGCTACCAGCTCCAAGGCGTACTGGGACAAACTGACCGCCGCCTTCACCGCCGCCCACCCCGGCAGCAAGGTCGAGGTGACGCTCTACCCATGGGCCGATGTCGACCGAGAGGTCACACGCCTGGTCAAGGAAGGCAATGCCCCGGACGTGGCCCTGATGGGTGCGTACTCCGACTTCGCGGCGCAGGGCCGCCTCTACGCCGCAAGTGAGCTGCTGTCGATCAAGGCGGAAGCGAACTTCCTACCGCCGCTCGCGGAGGCGGGTTCGGTCGACAACACGCTCTACGGCTTGCCCTTCGTGGCCAGCAGCCGACTGCTCTTCTACAACGAGACGCTGTTCGACAAGGCCGGAGCGGAGCCGCCGGAGACGTGGGAGGAGCTCGAGGACGCGGCCAAGGCGCTGAAGGAGGAGGGGGTGCTGTACCCGTACGCCCTGCCGCTCGGCCCCGAGGAGGCCCACGCAGAAGCCCTGATCTGGGAACTGAGCAATGGCGGTGGCTACGCCGGCATCAGCGGCGGCTACAACATCGCGTCCGAGCAGAACACCCAGACGTTCCGCTGGATCAAGAACAACCTGGTCGCGCCGGGCCTGACCGGCCCGGTTCCACCGGCCGAACTCAACCGACAGGACGCCTTCGCCGCCTTTCTGCGCGGCCAGGTCGGCATGCTCAACGGCTACCCCTCGCTCCTCCACGAGGCGAGGGCGAAGGGCATGAAGGTCGGTACCATCAGCATGCCGGTGTCGGACACGCTGAAAGACGGGCAGCCCATGCCGTCGGCGGGCGTCGCCGACTGGATGATGGCCTTCAAGCGCGACGGCAATCGTCAATTGGTGGGCGATTTCCTGGAATTCGTCTACGAGGACAAGAACCTCAGTGAATTCGCCGGGCGTTACCACCTGTTGCCCTCGACGGTGTCCGCGAGCCAAACCTCCAAGGCCGTGGCGGGGGACCCCAGCGCCGCACTGTTCCTGAACGCACTGCGCAATGCCGAGCTCTACCCGGTCAACGAACCGTCCTGGCTTCAGGCCAGCGACACCATCAAGCGGAACATCGGCAAGGCCGTCGAGCCGTCCGCCGACCCGAAGGCCGTGCTGGAGGGCATCGCCCGGGAGGTCCAGGACATAGCGAAGCAGCCGTAGGCGGTCTGGCGGTCTGGCGGTCCCGGAGTCTGCGGAGACCGACCGCTTCTCCCGTCGTCGTGCTTTCCATGTTCCCTGGAGGAGCGCTTCGCCGACAACGCGTCCGCCGACAACCCGTTCGCGGACGCTGCCCATGCCTGCGGACTGGAGTCGCCGAGCCGACCAACCGCGCGGCCGAAGGGACCTAATCGACCCCCCCGTGCACTCCCCGAGCGTCAAGAAATGCCAGGTGAACCGGGTGAGGGCCGGGCTACGGTCCACCACATGGCGAACGACTTCCTGCTGCCCACCCAGCACCTCGGCGGCGGCGAGCGGCTGTTGCACGGAATGACCGTGGCCTCGGCTGTGGCGCCCCGCCGGGCCGAGGACTGGGTCAAGCTTGACGCCGACATCTTCCGCAGGACCCTGGAGTGTCTCGCCGGATCGAGCACCTCGTCGACGATCCTGATCGTCGGCTGCCGGTTCGACTGCCAAGAGATCGCGGACTGGGGCTCCGCCCCGTACTGGCGCAAGGCCGACGACGGGACCGGCGCGGGCCCATCCTCGGGACGCCCGCCGACGGCGTCCGAACTCGCGTTGGGCCTTTGCCACGCTGATGCACGGGTCCGGGCGGCTGTGCTGGACGCGGTCGGTGGGGAGGCGCCGCTGCCACTCCTCCTCCTGCGCTGCGCGGACGGCGCCGAGCGTGTACGGGAGTATGCCCGCACGGTCTTCGCCAAGGCCCTCGCCTCGGTCGATGACGACTCCGCACGCGCACTCACCGCGCTGGCCCTGCGCCTCGGCGGTCGCAGGCACGGCCGCTGGGCACGGGACACGGTGCTCGCGCGGACGGGAGGCATCCGTGCAGCAGCCGTGCGGGAACTGCTGGCGAGAGAGGGCCGGGCAGGAGAGGAGTCCCGGATGGCAGGCATCCGGGCGGGAGCGGAATCCGGGCTGCTGAACGAAGACGCCCTGTACCAGATGGCCATGACGTCAAAGGAGAACCGCGAGCGCCTCGCAGGGATCCGCGCCGCGCTCTCGCTCGGCCAGGACGCGGCAGCGCGGAAACGGTTCCTTGCCTTCCTGAACGCGTGCGAGGACTCCGAGTTGCGGGTCGTGGCTCTCCGACACGCGCTTGCCGTGCTGCTGCCGTCCACCGGCGACCTGGCCGACCTCGCCGTGGGCCACCGCGACCGGAACGTCCGGCGGCTCGCGGCCCGGGCGCTGTTGGATCGGCCGGCTGCACGGACTCTTCTGGACCAGCTGTTGGCGGCGCCCGACGCTGCCGTCCGAGGCTTGGCCGTCCGACGGCTGCGGGCCACCGGACGGTCCGAAGACCTGGTGCCCTACCTCACCGATCCCTCTCCCTGGGTGCGAGGCCTCGCCCGGTGTGAACTATGCGCGGCGGGCGGCGATCCACACGAGTGGTACCGCGCAGTGTGCGCCGATCCGGATGCCGTCACCTCCGCGGCGGTCAGCGGCCTCGCGGAGCGCCGGGACCCCGAGGATGCCGCGCTGCTGCGCGCGCTCACTCGGCACACCGACGGTGGCGTACGGGCCCGGGCCCTCGGAGGTCTGCGACGGCTCCGCGCCCTCGGCAACAACGTTCTGATCCGGTACGCCGACGATCCCGACCCACGTGTGGGAGCGGTCGTCCTGCGCGCCCTCCGTGACGAACCCGCGGCGCTGCGCGCGCTGCTCGGCCACCCGCTCGCGCGCGTTCGGGCCCGGGCTCTTGTCCACCTTGCGCAGCGTCACACCATCGGCTGGGACGAAGCCCTGCCGCTGCTGTCCGATCCGGCGCCGGAGGTGACCCGGGCCGCACGCGGCGCCCTGGAGGCCGTCGGCCGCGAGGTCCCTGTGACACGACTTCTCGCCCTTGCGGCGCCGGGCGAGGTGCCGGAGCGGCGGGCACTGGCGATGCACCTTCTCGGCCGCTCCTTCGCACCGGAAGCCCTGCTGAACGCGCTGCGCCTGTTGGACGATCCCCTGCCTGCAGTGCGTGCCGCTGCCCGCGATCAGGCGGAGTGGGTCCTGCGTGACAGAGGTACGGCTGAAGGGCCGCACGCGGACAAGATCCGAGCTCTTGCGGAACGGCACAAGGCACGGCTTGCCGCCTGGCGTTCCGAGGAGGGGAGACGCCGCCGTGCTCGACGAGACCAGTGAGCGATTCTGCCGCCCCGGTGCTGCGCCCGAAGTACGCCCGGCCGCAGCACCGCCGCGCCTGTGTCGGCGGTGTCCGGTTCCTGGCTGGGGCTCGTTCCGCCGTCCGTTCAGACGGCGCGTACCGAGCTGAAGTCGACAGCCCGGTCCGCTTCCTCCAGCACCCGCGCGGCCACCTGCCTGGCCTCCGCCGGCACGTCCCCGCGTTCCCGGACGAGAGTCGCGTAGATCGGAGCGTCGGCTGCTGCCCGGCTCATATGGTCGTGCTGGTTCACTGCGGTGGTCCTTACCTGTGGCGGAATCGGCTAGCGAGTGTACGGGGCTGCGGTGAGCTCCGTGCGGTGTGGGTCGCTCGTGCAGTGCGGCTGGCGACTGCCGGGCCTGGTCCGACCAGTGCTCAGGCCTCATCCCATCGGCGTTGGGCGGCCACACCGTACGACTCAGGCACGCCCCTGGCGGGACCGGTGTGATGGGGTTCCGCACCCACAGTCGGCAGCGGGTGTAGGGGGTGGGTGCGGCGCGATGGCCCAGCCAGGTGGCGCGCTGCGCGGCGGGGAGCGGTACCGAACTCTGCGACGGAGCCTGGACGTACGCCGACGACACGACAAGGGGCGGCGTGGCCTGATGGCGAGGCAGTACTGGCTGTGCCTGGCAGACTCGGCCCGAGGGAGCGTCGCAGCGGCAACCACCGGCAAGGCCGGGGGACGAAGAGTGTGTGTTTGACAGGCGCTTCGGCGGTGAGGTGAGAGGCACGGTCCTTTGGACATGTACGACTCATCGACTGGGGAGCCATGGAGAGCCTTCTTCGACTGACGCTCCTGCTTGGCGGCTCGGCGCTCGTGACCTTCGCCGCCGGCCGCGGGGCGGACCTGTTCCTGCGGCACGCGGACGCACGCCATCCCGAGACTCCGCTCTGGGGGCTGCTGCGCCGGTGCCGAACACCGCTGTACGTCGTCCTGTTCACCGTCGTACTGCGGTGGACCCACCGCGCCTCCGACTGGGCGCCGTTGCGCGAGCACCGCGAGGCGGTCGTCCACGTCCTGCTGCTGTGTCTGATCGGCGGTGGCGCCTGGCTGGCCGTACGTGTGGCGTCGGCCGCCGTCGAGTCGTCGTACGCGCGTTACGCCGGGCGGTCCCGCGATCCGGCCAGGGTGCGCCGGGTCCGTACCCAGGTCACGCTCATCATGCGCGTGGTGACCGTCGCCGTCGGTGTGATCGCCACGGCCGTGGCCCTGGTGACCTTCCCGTCCTTCCGAGCCCTCGGCACGTCACTGCTCGCCTCGGCCGGAATCATCGGCATCGTGGCCGGTGTTGCGGCGCAGTCGACGCTCGCGAACCTCTTCGCCGGGTTCCAGATCGCGTTCGGCGACATGGTGCGCATCGGCGATACGGTCGTGGTCGACGGCGAATGGGGGCTCGTCGAGGAGGTGACGCTGACCTTCCTCACCGTACGGACCTGGGACGAGCGTCGAGTCACGCTGCCCGTCTCGTACTTCACCTCCCGCCCGTTCGAGAACTGGTCGCGCGGCGGCGCGGAGATGACCGGCACGGTCTTCGTCCACTGTGACCACTCCACGCCGATCGCGCTGATGCGCACACACCTCCGGGAGTTCCTGGAGACCTGTCCCACCTGGGACCGTCGGGGCTGGGACCTGGCCGTCACGGACACCTCCCCGACCGGGATAACGGTCCGCGCACTCGTGACCGCAAGAGACGCCGACCACGTGTGGGCCACGCGCTGCGCCGTACGGGAGGAACTCGTCTCCTGGCTCGCCCGCGAGCACCCTGACGCCCTTCCACGCGTCGCCACCGCGCCGGCGCCCGGCACGTCACCGAAGGGCCGAGGGGACGACCGCTTTTCCACAGCGTGACGAAATCTGGGCAGAGGTGAGGGGACCGGTGGGCGGCTCGCGCCGGAACGAGGCAGCGAGACGCTTTGCTCGCGTGGTGACTTGTTCGGCTGCGCGCGCCGCACGTTACCTGCTGCCGGAACCGGACGAGGGCGTGATCAGGTGGCGGTGGTGATCAGGTCGCTCAGGGGCTGGGCCGAGTCCGTTCCGGAGTGGCCGAGGGGCGCGTCGAAGCTCCAGACGAGGAAGAGCAGGAAGACCACGAGGGCGCTGAAGGTGGTGGCCAACAGCAGTTCGCGCGCGGAGCGGCGGATCTGCAGGGTGTAGAGCAGGCCGAGGGTGACCAGGGCGCCGGCGACAAGGCCGAACCAGAGTGCGGCGGGCAGGGTCGTGCCGGAAGTGTCCAGGCGCTGGTGACGGGCGTCGTCCGCGGCAGCTACCTGGTCCAGGAGCGGCTGGTAGGCCTGGGCCTGGAGTTCGTCGGCCGGGGTGCGGTGCGCGATGTCGCTCCGGATGCGGCCCAGCAGCTCGGCGCCGGTGCCGTCGACGGGCGTGCCGTCCTTCAGAGCGGGCCATTCGGCGGTGACGGCGTGCCGGGCGTAGGCGTCGATGTGCTCCTTGATCTGCGTCCGGAAGGCGGCCGGGTAGACGTCCAGGCGTTGGTCGATCTCGTACAGGGCCTGAGCCTCGCGCTGAACGGTGTCCTCGGCCGCACTACGGGCTTCCCACACGCCGGCGATCGCCAGACCGAGCACGATGGCGTAGACGACGCCGACCATCATGACCATGTACTCCAGCACGTCCGGCGTCTCGGAGGTGTCCTCATCGACTGCTACGCGGCGGTGCCGCACGACAGTCGCCGTGATGACGAGAACGCAGACCAGGACCGAGGCCAGGGTGTAGACGAGCCATTCCGGCATTGCACAACTCCAGGACGAGCGAAGCGACGTGAACGAAGTACGGGGCAGGCAGGGTGGGTCGATCGCGGAGCAACCGGCCCACCGGTGAGACGGCGGTCAGCCACGGGCGCGGCGACGGGACCCCGGCCGCAGAGCGGCCGCGGCAAGAACACCCGGCAGGGTGACCACGACCGTGGACATGGTCATTGAGATACCGGCCGGAGCCGGACGCGACGGACCACCGGTGTATTGCGAGCGCGGCACCCACCGGAAGGCTTGAGGCGCCTTTGCCGGTTGCGGCGACGCCGGGGCCGGGGTGGTGCTCCGCACCTGGTCCACTGGCGGTGTCAGGTCCGGGCCGGGAGCGGGGGGTGCCGGTGTGACGAGTGCCGGGGCCGCTTCCGGTGAAGCTGAGAGTACGGGCTCGGGCGGCGTCGGCGATGCGGGCTTGGGGGCCGACGGGGACGGAGGCGGTGGAGGCGGCCGCAACGTGGACGGTGGAGACGGCCGCGACGTGGGCGGTGGAGACGTCGGCGGGGAAAGCGGCGGCGTGCACGAGGGGCGCGGGGTTTCGAGTGCCTCATCGCCGTAGCCCATGTCGATCACTACATCCGGGGCGCACACCACCAGGCGATCGCTGGTGGGGGTGTGGTCCATCACGACGGCTACGTCGCCGCACTGCTGCAGCGGGCACAGGGCTGCCGCAGCCCCTAGACCGACACTGATCCAGCCACCCACGCGTCATTCCTCCCGGTACTCGAAGGGGCGGGGATGTCGCCCTCAGACACCGCCACTGCGGTAACGATCATGGAGGGGGCCGGTCACGGACACCGGAAGCGCCGCCCGCCATCGGGGTGAACGAACCTCCACCTCGTGGCCTCGCAGGCACAGCCCGAGAGCGCTACTGCGGGGCCGGAGCGGTGGGGGAGCGACTGCCACCGGCCGATCTTGTACGGCTCGCACCGTGGCCGACGCCTGGCGGGCACATCGTGCTCGACGAGGGCCGATCGGGATCGTTTTCGTCTGCGGGAATCCGACCTCGAACCGTGGGCGGCCATGCGCGTCGACGCGGAGGTCCGGAAGTGCCTGGGCGCATTGGGACGGGGAGTGCCGCGGGGAAAGGCCGGGTCCAGTGGGTTCTGCAGGACACCGATCGCGCGTCACGCGTGCGGCGGCCGCCGGCGCCGCCCCCTACTGTCACTGGTTCGGCCGTGAGACCTCGGGCGCCCCGGCGGCGCCTGTTGAAGCGGCGGGACGAGCATTCCATGGCTTGACCGGCTGCGGCTACCCTGCGGGCGACCGTCCTTGAATGAGGCGACCAGGGACAGAGGTTAGGGATCGGTCGCGATCTCGCACCTCCATTGCACCGGAGGTCCTTGCCATGGACAAGACCCAGCCGCCGTCAACAACGCTCGTGATCAACACAGTTGGGGCGGGCATCAGAAGTGGAACTCATCAGGTGTCGAGCGGAAGTTCCAACAGTTCCTCTGGCGGCTGGAAACCGAAGCCTTGGTAGAGCGGGGTACTGCGCTCTGACGGCCAGACGATCAAGCCTTCAAGGCCGGCGCTGCATGAATGCTGCTTCAGCGCCCCGAGGAGCGCCGAGCCGGCTCCTTGGTTCCGTTGCGGCGGCGTCACGAAGAAGTTCGTGACATAGCCGACCGGGTTGTTGTCCTCGTAGGGCTCCGGCATCCGCTCCACGAGGCAGAGGAAGACGTGACCGCAGATCTCGCCTTCTGTCTCCGCGACCCAGGCCAACCAGCGGCCATCCGTGAGCCGGTCGCGGATCCAGTGCTCTGCCTCTTCCAATGGCCGCCGCACTGGAGTCGGTGGCTGCCCTTCGTGGTCCTCGTGCTTGAACGTCCAGCGCAGTTCGGCCAGGCGGGCCGCATCGGCGGGTCGAGCCGGGCGTACGGTGAAGTCATTGGTCATGGGGCGAGTTTCCCGGCCACATCGCGGTGGAGTGAAGCGATTTCCTTACCGGCCAGAGCCATTCAGGGAGGGGCGCGCGAGAAGGGCGGTGGCTTAGAGGAGCTAACACAATGCTCGGACGCGTCTGTAGGTGATCACGCAGCAGGCCAGCTTGAGGAACGCCTCATGGATGTCATCCCGGATGTCCCAT